>JAATGA010000236.1 GCA_015654855.1 Rhodobacterales bacterium | reverse complement strand
CGGCCAGCTCGAGCGAGCCGATCGGCGCATCGAGGTTGGCGCCGCCACGGTACCGGGCGGCGATGTGCCGGTCGGGCAGGCGGTCGGTGCCGAAGAGTCGGTGACGCAGCGTGGTCGGTGCCCCACCCGTCTCGGGGAGACGGCCGCGTTTGCGCAGTTCGGGCACCACCAGTTCGGCGAAATCCGGCAGGTCGCGCTCGGGCAGCAGCGGCACCAGCATGAAACCGTCCGCCGCACCGCCGCGAAACCAGTCCTCCAGATAATCCGCGACCTCGACCGGATCGCCGGTGAACACATCGCCGACCCGGCCGATGGCGAACCGTCGGCAAAGATCGCCGAACAGCGGTTTTTCGTTGGTGATCATCTCGACCAGGGCCGCGAAATAGGTGGTGCCGCCCTTGATCGAGGCCGGAAGCCGCTCGATCGGGAACGGCTTGTCCATCGGCAGATCGGAAAGGTCGATGGCGCCCATGGCATCCTCGACCACCTCGCGCGCCACGTCCGGGTGAAGAAGCGCATTGTAGGCCGCCAGTTTCTCTTTCGCTTCCGCGCTCGTCCGCCCCACCACAAGATGGGCCGCAGGCAGGATTTTCAGCGTGTCCGGCGATCGTCCGAAGCGGGCCATCCGCGACTTGACGTCGTCATAGAACTCTTTGGCGCGGGCCAGCGATTTTTCATTGGTGAAGATGACCTCCGCCGTTTCCGCCGCCAGTTGCTTGCCTGCCTCGGATCCCCCCGCCTGAATGACAACCGGGTGCCCCTGCGGCGAGCGCGCGATATTGAGCGGCCCGCGAACGGAAAAGAACTCGCCCTTGTGATCGAGGATGTGGCATTTCTCCGGGTCGAAATAGACGGCCTCCGCGGTATCGGCGACGATGGCGTCATCGTCCCAGCTGTCCCACAGCCCGGTCACCACCTCGACGAACTCGCGGGCGCGGCGATACCGCGCGGCGTGATCCGCCTGCCCGGTCTGGCCGAAATTGAAGGGCGCGGTCTCGCTGGTGGAGGTCACCACATTCCAGGCGGTTCGTCCGCCGCTGATGTGATCGAGCGAGGCGAACTGGCGCGCCGTATTGTAGGGATCGACATAGGTCGTGGAAACGGTCCCGGCCAGGCCTATCTGCCGGGTGACAGGCGCCAGCGCCCCGAGCAGGGTCAGCGGTTCGAGGTTGTTGATGAAATGCGGGGATCGGCGGATCCTGACCGGATCGAGGCTGCGCAGCGCCAGGGCATCCGCAAAGAAGACGAAATCGAATTTCGCCCGTTCGGCCGTCTGCACCAGATCGCGGTAGTGCTCGAAGCTCGTGGCGGCACTTTCCGGGCTCACGGCGCTTCGCCAGGCGGCCGGATGCGTCCCCAATGGATGCAGCAATGCCGCCAGATGCATTTGCCGCGCATTCGCTGCCGTTATCACGAACATTCCCTCATGGTTCAGTAAAGCCGTTACGCACGGCTCAGACGCGGGCGGCCCCCGCCACCCGTGCCGATGGCCGGATCACAGCAGGACGCCGGATATTTTCAGCGGCGTGGAGACAGATTCTCCGTCATGCCTATTGCGACAGTTGCCCTCGATACAGCATCGGAAACCGTCGTTGAGCTGCATCCGGCCCGTGCAGCTAACCGACGCCCTGTCGCGAAGTCCATTACATATATGAGCGTTCAATATTATCATTTTGAGAACAATAGCACGAATCGGCGTAGCAAATTTAAGATTAAATATTATGCACTTACCTTAGTTTTCGACCATGGATTGGGCGAAACTTTGTGGCAAAACGACGCGGATAATGTTCTAATCTTACGCGACAGAAATGATTTCCACACGGCACCGGGCCGCGCTATGCCTCTGCCAGAACAGCCAGTTTCGCGGACCGTCGATCATACCGGTTTACCGGCGTGCGTGCCGGCTTGCCGGTCAACCGAGGTCCGATGTCAGCCACGCCTGCGCCACGACTCGATTTCGTCAGTTCGCCGGCGATCCGGTATTTCTTTGCCGTCGCGGAGGCCGGTTCCTTCCGTGGTGCCGCCGAGCAGACAGGAATTGCCGCCTCCGCCATACACCGCCAGGTCAGGCTTCTCGAAAAGCAGATCGGCGTCGAGCTGCTTGTCCGTGGCAGGCGGCGCGACGGGGTCAAGCTCACCTCGGCAGGAGAGCTGCTGCTCTACCGCGTCCGCCTCGCTACGCATCAGGTGAGCGTCGCCTTGCAAGAGATAGAGGAAATCCGGGGCGCGGCATCGGGCAAGGTGAGCGTCGTTACCACGGACGCCCTGGCGCAGGACGTCTTCTCGCTCTTTCTGCCCGAGTTCACCCGCCAGCAACCCAATATTCGTGTCGAGATGCAGATCCTCGACCGGAGGCGGCTGATCGATGCACTCGTCGAGAACCAGGTCGATGTCGCCTTGTGCTTCGATCTTCCGATCCGCGTCGGCTTTCGGACACTGGCGGAATTCCAGATGAAATCCTCGGCTTTGGTGCCGGTCGGTCATCCGCTTGCCGAAAAGGCCTCGACGACCCTCGGGGAATGCGCCCAGTACCCTTTGGCGCTTCCGATCGAAGGCGACAACCTGCGCGGCATTCTCAACCAGATCCAGACGGCCTCGCGCATCCGGCCGCGCTTCGTGCTTTCCACCAATTCATTTCTGATGATGCGCAATGCGGTTGCCGCCGACATGGCAATCTCGATCCAGACGCGCCTTCGCGGCGCCTTCGCCAACACCGACCCGCGGCTGGTCTACGTTCCGCTGAAGGATTCCATCGCCCGTTACAGCAATCTGACCTGCTGCGTCCCTGCCGGGCGGCAACTCACCCCGGAGGCCGGCCTGTTCCTCGCGCGCCTTCTGGAGGCTTTGCACCGCGAACTTGGCAAGCACCCCCCTTTCTGAGCAGCCAGATCAACGTCGATCCGAATATGACCGCCCTGCCCCCGGTCTTGCAAAGCCGCGCTTCGCGTGGCACCCCGAAATTGATCGGGCAACGAAGTCAGGGCGCAGAGTTTTGTTGGCGAGAGAGACGCCGCAGGCGCACCGAAGCCCGATATCGGTCATCGCCATAGGCACTGACCAAGCCGTCCAGGATTGCTGCAAAGATTGTGGCACCCAGCCGCTCTGTCCACTCGAATGGACCGCGCGGGAAGTTGAGGCCAAACCGCATCGCCGTATCAATCTCCTCCCGGGTAGCGATCCCGGCCAGCAGGGCATCGCATGCTTCGTTGACAAGCATTGCCAGAGTTCTGGCAACCACAAGGCCTGGCGTGTCATCTATCCGATGCCCACAAATCCCTGCGGCGGCGAGAAGGGCAGTCGCATCGGCCGCGACCCTCGGCTCCGCACCATCCTGCGTGGCAAAGGCCAGATCGCAGACCCGGGCATAGTCATCGGCCAGGTCGAAGACCACCAGCCCTGTCTGACCTGGCGCCGCGCGCAGCGTGGCAGGCCGGCCATCGGTCAGCATCAGCTGTGCCGCGCCGTAAGAAAGGCAGGCCGGACCATCGCCGCCCTCCTGCTGCAACGGCACCGACCGTGCGGCAAGGCGGGACAGCAGCTCCCGAACCCGGACGGGATCTCCCGTCACCTTTACGCCGCACGCAAGCGGCGAGAAGGCTGCCGAGGGCAGGCCGGCCGCGTCTGCTTCCCGATCCGTCTCGGGGGCATAATCATAGAAACCCCGACCGGATTTGCGCCCCAACCGCCCGGCTGCAACATATTCCCCCTGCAACAGGGATGGGCGATAGCGGGCATCGCCGAAGAATGCGTCGAAGGTGACGCGGGTGACCATTGCGTTCACGTCATTGCCGATCAGGTCCATCAGCCGGAACGGCCCCATCAGAAACCCGGCCCCGGCCGTCAGCAGCCGGTCCACCAGCGCAGGCGGCGCTGCGCCTTCCTCGACCAGCCTCAACGCCTCGGCATAATAGGGCCGGGCGACGCGGTTGACGATGAAACCGGGGGTCGAGCGAGCATGGACCGGCTTCTTGCCCCAGGCGGCGGCTGTGGCATGGATGCACGCCGCTACCGCCGGATCCGTCGCAAGGCCCGAGACAACCTCGACCAGTTTCATCACCGGGGCGGGGTTGAAGAAATGCATCCCCACAAGCGCCTGCGGCCGGGCAAGGGCCGCCCCGATCGCCGTTACCGAGATCGAAGAGGTATTGGTCGCAAGGATCGCCGTCTCGGGCAGCACCGCCTCGAGTTGCAGAAAGAGCTGTTGCTTGGCCTCCAGCCGCTCGACGATGGCCTCGATCACCAGCCCGCAGGGTGACAGCGCGGGCAACGTCTCGCTGATAGCGATGCGCCCGATGATCGCGCGGGCCTCGTCTTCGGGGATGCGGCTCTTTGCGACCAGCGGTTCCAGCCCTTTGGCCAGCCGGGCACGCCCGGCTTCGGCGGCGCCAGGGGCGACATCATGCAAGATGACGGGGTGACCGGCGGCGGCGGCGACCTGCGCGATGCCGCTCCCCATGGTGCCCGCACCGATCACGCCGATGATGCACTCCTTTGGCAGGGACCCGCTCATGCGCCCGCCCCCGTTTCCGTCGCATCCGGCACAAGAATGATCTTGCCCCGCGCCGTGCCCGACTCCAAAGCCTCGAACGCGGCGTGGAACTGCGACAGCGGCACCCGGCGCGAGATGCGGGGCGCAAGCCGCCCGTCGCGCCACAAGGCGAAGATCTGCTCTTGCGCGGCGCGGACCCGGTCCAACTGGTGCTGGCGGTAATCGGTCCATTGCAGGCCAAGCGCGGCGATGTTCTTGACCAGCAGGTAATTGGCCTTGAAGGACGGGATACCGCCTGCCGCAAAGCCGATCACCACATGGCGCCCTTCCCAGGCCATGGCGCGCAGGGCGGCCTCAGCCACCGGACCACCGACCGGATCGATGGTGATGTCGGCGCCATGGCCCCCGGTCAGCGCCAGCACCCCGGCCCGCAGACTGTCGCGCAGATCGGCGGCGCCAGAATCGACGGTCGCATCGGCACCCAGTTCCCGCGCCACCGCCGCGCCCTCGGCGCCGCGCGTGGCGGCGATCACCTGCCGCGCGCCAAGTGCCTTGGCCAATTGGATCGCCGCCATGCCGATGCCGCCGCTGGCGCCCAGAACCAGCACCCGATCGGCCGGTTTGAACCCCGCCCGGGCCATCAGCGCGAACCAGGCGGTCTGATAGACCAGCCCAAGCGCCGCCGCGATGTCCGAAGGCACATCGTCGGGCACCGGAAAACTGTGCGCCGCCTGCACGCAAGCCCGCTCAGCATGCATGCCGAATTCGGGCAGAGCCATGATCCGCTGGCTAGGCGCGAATTCCGTCACTCCGGCCCCAAGCGCGCGGATCCGCCCGACCCCGCCCAACCCGGGGGCGAAAGGCAAAGGCACCTTGACCTGGTAACGGCCCTCGACATGCAGGATGTCGGGAAAATTCACCTCCGAGGCCTCGACATCAATCAGCACTTCGCCGGGGCCGGGTACGGGTTCCGGCAGCTCGCCGGGCCGCAGGTCGCGCCAGGGGCCATAGGCGTTGACGACAATCGCCCTCATGCCAGCCCCTCCGCGCTGCGATCCGCGGCCAGGACGGCGGCCCGCGCTGGCGCATAGCCGGCCAGCCCGGTCAGACGCTGCAGCGTCGTGCTGACCTGATGATGCCAGGCCAGCCCGCCGCGGGTCACCCGCTCGATCGGGCCATCGGGATAGCCAAGGCCAAGACAGCAGGTCTTGTCCAGATCGGTGGCCAGCGCCAGGCCTTCGTCAAGAAAGCGCAGCGCATCATTGTATTTGGGGCGCACCAGCCGGTCGATGATCCGCCCGGGCCGATCGGCACAGACGACGGTGGTAAAGCCCGCCGCCTCGAACACCGCACGGGCGGCTTCAAGCGCGGCGGGATCCGTCCCAGGCTGACGCACGATCTCAATCAGGCCGGTGGGCGCATCGTAACCGTTGCGATAACGTGCAAAGCCAAGCACATTCGAGCCTTCGCGGCCCGAATCCTCGCCGGTATGGTGACCCAGGCATTCGGTGCCCAGTTCGACCAATATGGCGGTTTGGGCGGGATCGGGCGCATAGGCCCCACCGATGCAAAGGGTGACAGAGCCCGGGGCGGCCCGGTCAAGGAAGCTGTCGCCTTCGGGGAAAGAACGGCTGTCGCCCCCCCGCACCAGCGCAAAGCCGGGGGCGGTGCCGGCCCTGTCGCGACTGATCCCGGTCAAGAGGCCGCGCCCCGATTTGGCGCCAAGCCGCCCTGCCGCCACCAGACGCCGCAGGATCGGCGGCACGGCGGCGCGGGGGTCAAGCGTGATCGGATAAAACGCCTCGCCCAGCCGGACCTGGGTATCGAGTCCGATCAGGTCGAGCAGCGCGCAAGGCCCCATCTTGTAGCCAAGCGCGCCCCGGATCGCGGTGTCGATGTCTTCCGGCGTGGCGACGCCCGCCTCGATGGCGCGCAGCACGTCATTGTTGAAGGGCACCAACAGCGCATTCAGAATGAAGCCCGGGCGATCCTGGGTTTCCACCGGCAACTGGCCCGCGGCCTCGGTCCAGCCCCATGCGGCGCGGAACACCGCATCCGATGTGTTCATGCCGCGCGACATCTCGATCAGTTTCATCATCTGCGCGGGCAGGCAGAAATGCATACCGATCACCCGGTCCTCGCGGCCGCAGCCGCCCGCGATCTCGGTGATCGACAGGGTCGAGGTGTTCGAGGCGAAGATCGTATCCGGCTTGCAGATTCCGTTCAGCCGGGTGAACAGCTGCTGCTTGGCGGCAAGGTTCTCGAAAATTGCCTCGATCACCAGATCGCAATCGGCAAGCGCCGCCAGATCGGTTTCATCCTGCAAGCGCGCCAGCGTTGCATCTCGGTCTTCGGCCGCCATCCGGCCCTTTTCGACCGCCTTGGCAAAGAAGCCTTCGGCCGACTTCCTCGACCGGGCCAGCGCTTCGGCCGACTGGTCGAAGCAGATAGTCTGGAACCCGGCCCGCGCCGCCACCATGGCGATGCCCGCACCCATGGTGCCACCCGCGCCGCAGACGACGACTTTTCTGATTGCACTCATTTGGCTGCGAAGCTCCGTCCGATGAGTTGGCGGTGGATCTGGTTGGTGCCCTCCCAGATCTGGGTGATCTTGGCATCGCGCATCAGCCGCTCGGCCCGGTAGTCCTGACAATAGCCATAGCCGCCATGGAACTGGACGCATTCGGTGGCCATCTTCATCGCCAGATCACTGGCCCGCAGCTTGGCGATCGACGCTTCCAGCCCGATATCCTCAACCCCCTGATCGACGAGCCCGCCGGTATAGTCGATCCAGTGCTCGACCATGGCCAGTTCGGCAGCCAGATCGGCCAGGGTGAATTGGTTGGCCTGGAAGTCCAGCACCCGTTTGCCGCTTTGCACCCTGTCATTGCCGTAGGCGACCATGTCCTTGAAGGCCGCCCGCGCGATCCCCCTTGCATGGGCCGCAACCGAGGGCCGCGACTTATTCAGCGAGGCCAGCAGAATGGACAGCCCCTCGCCGGGGGCGCCCAGCAGATTGGCGTACGGCACCCGGCAATCGTCGAAGGCCAGCGTACAGGTCGAAGACCCGTTATGGCCCATCTTTCGCTCTTTCGAGACCACCGTGAAACCTGGCGTACCCTTTTCCAGGATCAGCGCCGAGATCGCCTTCCTGGGGCTCTCGATCCCGGACCATTTGCCGAAGACCAGATAAAGATCGGCCACATCGCCATTCGAGATGAAGGTTTTCGACCCCTTCAGCAGGATATCGTCGCCCTCGGGGGTGAAGCTGGTCTTCATGCCGGTGGCATCCGATCCGGCGGTGGGCTCGGTGATGGCCAGCGCCCCCAACCCGCCTTCGGCGATGCGGGGCAAAAGACGCGCCCGCTGCTCCTCGGTGCCATATTGGATCAGCGGCTTCATGCTGTGGAAACTGGTGGCCCAGATGATCCCGGTCGAGGCGCAGGCCTCGGTGATGATAGAGACCAGCTCCAGATACAGCCGGTAAGACATCGGCATCCCGCCATAGGCTTCGGGCACGAAGATCGCATTCAGCCCAAGCGCATTGATCGCACGGATGTTTTCCCAAGGAAATTCGCCGCTGCGGTCGGTATGTTCGGCATTTGGCGCGACCACCGCATCTGCCACGCGCTGCACCTGATCAATGATCTGGCGTTCTTCGTCATTCCAGCCGCGGGTGCGGGCAAGTTGTTCGAACAGTCTCATCAGTGGTTCATCCCCTGGCCGCCGTCGATGTAGATGGTTTCCCCCGTCAGGAAGGGGATCGCCTCGGTGAAGATGCCGCCGACAAGCCGGGCCACATGATCGACATGGCCGGGCACCCCGGTCGGAATGCGCGATTCCATCCAGGTCCGAACCTTGTCGCGCGCAAGATAGTCGCGGTTGAGATCGGTCTCGATATAGCCGGGGGCGACATTCATCACGCTGATGCCATGGCGGGCCCATTCGACCGCCATGACCCGGGTCATCGCCGCCACCGCCGCTTTCGACGCGCAGTAGGCAAGGTTACCCGGCGCGCCAATCTTGTCGAAGAACGACCCGATATTGACGATAATGCCGCCCTTTTCCTGCAGATGCGCAAAGGCTTCACGCGCGGCAATCATCACGGCGGTCGCATTCAGGGCCATGGTGCGTTCGAAATCCGCAACCGGAAAGCTGGCGGCGGGGGCCGCAATATGCACGCCGGCATTGTTCACCAGTCCCGCGACAGGCCCGTTCTGGGCGATCCGCGCCATGATCTGACGCACCGCCTGTTCATCGGTCATGTCGCAGGCGAAGTGCCGCCCGAACGCGCCGCGGCCCGAGCGCGACAGGCAGACCACATCCCTGCCCCGCCGCGACAGATCCTGGGCGATGGCAAGGCCGATCCCCTTCGATCCGCCGGTGACGATGATCTGTCCCTCAGCCATCCCTGAACTCCGGTTTGCGTTTTTCCTCGAAGGCCGCCATGCCCTCTTCGGCATCCTGTGTGCGGTAGGCCAGCGTCGACAGCTCGGCCTCCAACTGGAGTCCCTCATGCAAGGTCAGATCGCCGCCGCGCTGCACGGCACGGCGCGCGAACTCCAGCACCGGCAGGCTGTAGCCCGAAAAGCCGCGCGCGAAGTCGAGCCCGGCCTCCAGCAGATCACCAGTCACCAGCCGGTGGACCAGCCCGATCCGCTCGGCCTCGTCGGCTTTGACCGAGCGGCCGGTCAAGATCATCTCCAGCGCGCGCGGCTCGCCGATGACGCGCGGCAGGCGCTGCGTGCCGCCATAGCCCGGGATCAGACCCAGCTTGACCTCGGGCAGGCCGAAGACTGCATTGGCGCTGCACAGGCGGAAGGTAGCGGCCAGTGCGAATTCCAGACCACCGCCAAAGGCATAGCCGTTTACCAGCGCGACGGAGGGCACCGGCAGGCGGTCCAGTCGTGCAAAGACCGCCTGGCCGAACTCCGCACCGCATCTTTGATCGTGCAACGATCTGCCGCGCAATTCCTTTATGTCCGCCCCGGCGCAGAAAGCCTTCTCGCCCGCCCCGGTCAGGAACAGCGCCCGGATGCCTGGCATCGCTGCCACCTCGTCCAGCCGGGCGGCGATCTCGGCCAGGATGGCGAAGGACAGCGCATTCAGCGCCGCCGGCCGGTCCAGAGTAAGCAAAGCGAATTCGTCTTTTCTCTCTAGTTTGACGGGCATGTTCAGACCTTTGCCCGGGCGGCGAAGCGCACCGGCCGTGGCGTGATCTCGCCGCGCTTCACCATCGCCGTCAGTTCGCGCTTCAGGATCTTACCGCTGGGGGTCAGCGGCAGGCTTTCCATCGCGATGAACCATTCCGGCATGTCGAATTTCGACAGGCCCTCATCGGCCAGATGGGCTATTATCTCTTCGGCCGAGACCTTGCCTATCACCGCAAGACAGACCTTCTCGCCCAGTCGGTCATCCGGCACCGGGAAGGCCGCCGCCTTCGACAGACCGGGATGGGTCAGGCTCAGCGCCTCGATCCGGGCGGGAAAGATGTTGTGGCCGCCCCGGATGATCAGATCTTTCGAGCGGCCGAGGATCCGCAGATTGCCCTTGTCGTCCAGCGCCCCCAGATCGCCCGACAGCATATAGCCATGCCGGTTGAAGCTGCGGCCCGTCGCCTCTTGATTGCCGTAGTATCCCAGCATCAGCGCGGCACCCCGGCCGCCGATCTCGCCCATCTGGCCTTCGGACATTTCGCGGTCGGGATTTTCAGGATCCCATATCCGCACCTCATAGGCCCGCCCGCCGCGTCCGCAGGTCGCAACCCAGGTTTCCAACGGGTCATCGGGATGGGTGTATTGATGCGAGGAATTCTCGGTCATGCCATAGATGTTCTGCGGCGTGATGCTCTGTTCGGCAAAGGCTCGGGCCAGGATCTCGGGGATCGCCGCCCCGGCCATGTAGAAGACCCGCACCTTGCCGATCCGGGCGATCCCGCGGGCCCTCTGTTCGGCCAGGATGTCTATGGCATGGGTTGGCACCCCCAACACATAGGTGGCGCCGGTCTCGATGATCCAGTCCAGCCGGCTTTGTCCCGGCGCGGGATCGTCGATGACCAGTTCGGCCCCCGACACCAGCCATTGCCCCGTCGCCACCCAGGCGATGTGATGCGACAGCGGGCTGAGCGTCAGCACCACGTCACGGCTGGACAGACGCCAGTCCCGGGCCAGATCGCGGGCATTTGCCAGCAGCGTGTTCGAGGAATGCATCACGCATTTCGGCTTGCCCGTCGTGCCCGAGGTGAAGGCCAGATATGCCACGCTGTCGGGGTTGTCATGCGGCGTGCCCGCGCTGCCGGTGATGTGCAGCGGAAAATCGGCGGGGGTGTAAAGCTTCCGCACGAATGGCAGCGTCGCGACCATGGCCGCGAAATCATGCCGGTCGCGGTCGGCGCCCCAGCCGTTTTCAGTTATGACCGCGGCAGGCTGCAATTCCTGCAAGAGGTCAATGATCTCGGCGCAGGTATAGCTGCGGTGAAGCGAGGGGTTGCAGGCCACCCCAAGCCGCGAACAGGCCAGAAAGGCCACCACCACCTCGACCCGGTTCGACATCCAGATCGAGACGCGGTCGCCCGCGCCGATGCCGCGATCGGCCAGGCTGTCTGCCAGGGCATCGACCCGCGCCAGAAGGCTGCCCCAGTCCAGTCGCAACCGGCTGTCGCGGATCGCCGGGGCCGAGGGCATATGCCCGGTATGCTTGACCAGAAGGCTGTAGAACGTGTCCTGCTGCCACAGGCCGGCGGCATAATGGCGCCTGGCGGTCGCGGGGTCGTGAAGGGTCAGAAAGGGGCGCATCCCGGGCTCCTCACTGGCCGAACTTGGAGGCATCGGGCTTGCGCTTGCCGTTGAAGGCCTCGCTCAGTTCGTGATGTTCGTCCGAGACCAGATATTGGCTGAGCAGAAGGTCATGGGTCACCCTCGACAGGCCCGCCACCCCGCCATGCCGGGCATTGAAGGCGCCCTTGATCGCGGCCAGCGCAAAGGCGCCGCGATCGGCGATCTCTAGCGCGAATTCCCGGGTCTTCTGCTTCAGTTCGGCATCCGGGGCGATGCGGTTGATCAGGCCCATCTCCCTAGCCTCGGCGGCGGTGATCCTGGGATTGGCATACCAGATCTCCTTGGCGCGCTTCTTGCCAACCAGATCCTCCAGATACCAGGTGCCATAGCCCGCGTCGAAAGACCCCATCATCGGCCCGACCTGCCGGAACACGGCGCTTTCCTTGGCGATGGTCACATCGCAGACCATCTGCAGCACATTGCCGCCCCCGACCGCGAAACCGTTGACCGAGGCGATCACCGGCTTTTGCAGCCTGTCGATGGCCTCGTACATTTCCAGCGTCGGCAGGGTACCCGCGTAAAGGCGAGTATCCTCCATCCCGGTCTTTTCGCCGCCTATGCAAAAGAACTTGTCACCCGCCCCGGTCAGGACAATGACCCGGGTCCGGGTCTCGCGGCGGATCGCCTCGATGCAGTCGCGGATCTCGTGGCACATCGTCAGCGTGAACATATTGCCCTTGTCGGGGCGGTTCAGGGTGATCGTGCCGATCGGGCCGTCTTCTTCGTAAAGGATTTCGGTGAAAGCCATGGGCTGTCCTTCCTTGGGCTGGGGTCCGTCAGCGACGGGGCAGGTTCGAGAGGATTTCGGCGGTGTGCTGACCCAGCTTTGGTGGGGCGCCCCGCGGTCGGGCGGTCTGGTTGTCTATGCGGATGCCAAGGCCGATCTGCGGGACCAGACGCTCGTCATCCCGCAGGGTGAAGAACAGGCCCCGTTCCTGCAGCGCCGCATCCTGCGCCACTTCGTCGATGCTGTTGATCGGGCCCGCAGGCACCCGGGCCAGCGCCAGAAGGTCCAGCCATTCGGCGCGCTTGTGTCGCCGCAGGACAGACTGGATCCGCGCTACGATGGCGGCCCGGTTCTCGCGGCGCAGAAGATTGTTCGCGAACTCCGGGCGGGCGGCATAATCCGGCTCGCCGACCAGCGTCCAGAACCGTTGCCAGATCGCATCCGACCCAAGGCCGAGGTTCAGGGGTTTGTCCGCCGTGTCGAAGCTTTGATAGATCGCGATGACACTATCCGTCCCGCCCGAGCGGACCGGCACCTCACCCGAGCCGAGATAGCTGGCGATTCGGCAGCTGAGAAAGCGCGTCATGCTTTCCAATAGGCTGATGTCGATGCAGGCGCCGCGTCCGGTCTTCTGCCGTCCAAGATAGGCCGCCATCGTGGCCATCGCCGCATCCTGGCCCGCCAGCATGTCGGCCGCAGGCGCCCCGATCTTCTGCGGCGTGGACTCCGGCGCGCCGGTGATGTCCATGATGCCGGAATACCCTTCGGCGATCAGGTCATAAGAGGTCAGGCCCGCCCGCGCGCCCGTCAACCCGAAGCCGGTGATCGAGACATGGATCAGCGACGAGCGCCGCGCCGACAGCGTGGCATGATCCAGCCCCAGCTTTTGCTGGATATCCGGCGGCTGGTTGCTGATGAAGACATCCGCCCCGTCGAGCAGCCCCTCGAAATGGGCGCGGCCGCCCGGGCTGCGCATGTCCAGAACCACGCTTTTCTTGTTGCGGTTGACGGCGGTGAACCAAAGTGCCTCGCCCTCCAGAAAGGGCGGACCCCAATGTCGGGCATCATCGCCGGCCGGCCGCTCGATCTTGATCACCTCGGCCCCGAAATCGGCCAGCAGCATGGTCGCATAGGGACCGGCGATCGAGGTGGTCAGATCCAGCACCCGGCAACCCGCCAGAAAATCGAACCCCTGTCCCGCCGCGACCACCGGCAGACTGCGCCACGGAGCATTGTCCTCTTCCCGGGCCGGTCTGGCCTGCTCTCCCAACATCAAGTTTCTCCCTGTCCAGTCAGGGATGAAACCGCAAGATCCGTGCCACGCCCGGCGCGCGCGCATGTCTTTCGCCGCTATTCGAGGAACTTTTTGTAAAGATAGCTGCGCGACACCCCCAGATGTTCGGCCACGCGCTTCTTGTTGCCCCGGAAGCGCGCCATCGCCTCGGCCACCAACTCGCGTTCATAGCGTTCCAGGGAATCGCGCAGGGTCTGTCCCTCTTGCAGAGCCGCGGACCTGGCGGGTTCGGCGCGCGCGGGTTCTCTGCCCTTTTCGACCCGGAAATCCGCAAGCTGCATCCGCCCGTCCTCGCAGAAGACAAAGGCGCGCTCGGTCAGATGACGCAGTTCGCGCACATTGCCGGGCCATTCGCGCTCCATGAGGTACTTGAAGACATCACTGTCCACCTCGGGGATATCGCGGGCGTAGCGTTCGGCCAGATCGCGCAGGAAATGCTTCAACAGCAAGGGGATATCCTCGACGCGTTCGGCCAGCGGCGGCATGTAGATGACCACCGGGCTGATCCGGTAGAAGAGATCGAGCCGGAACTTCCCCTGTTCGACATAGTCTTCGAGGTTGCGATTGGTGGCCGAGCACAGGCGGAAATCTATCTTTCGCGGCTTGTCGCCCCCCAACCGTTCGACTAGGCGGTCCTGCAGAACCCGCAGCAGTTTCGATTGCACCTCAAGCGGCATGTCGCCGATCTCGTCCAGAAAGATCGTGCCCTTGTCGGCCTGTTCGAACTTGCCCGCGCGACCCTTGCGATCCGCCCCGGTGAACGAGCCCGCCTCATAGCCGAAGAGCTCGCTTTCCACCAATTGGGCGGGCAGGGCCGCCGCATTGACCGTGATCAGCCGGGCATTGCGGCGCGGGCTCATCATGTGCAGCGCCTGCGCCACCAGTTCCTTGCCGGTGCCACTTTCGCCTTGGATCAGCACCGGGATATCCAGCGGCGCAATCTTGCGGATCTGGTCCCGCAGATGCCGTATGGAGGCGCTCTCGCCGACGATCGCCTCGAGGAAGCTTTCGCCCTTGGCGCTTTCCTTGGCTTCAGCGCGATAGGTTTCGATCTCGCGTTCCAGCACATTGATGCGGCGGGCCAGCGCATCCACCTGCTGCGGCCCCTTGAACATCACGCGCCCGATCGCGCCGACGATCTTTTCACCGCGCCGGATCGGATGGCGCGAGACGACACGCTCGCGACCGTTCATCCGCTGGATCTGGCCGACCTCGGCCACACCGGTCCTGACAACGGTGTGCAGTCGGGTGTTCTCGATCACGTCGCGCACCTTTTCACCGACGCCCTCGCCGGGTTTCAGGCCAAAGAATTTTTCATGTATCGGCGAGACGAAGGCAAGCCGCGCCCCGGCATCAATCACCGCCATGGCATCGAAGGGATCGTTCAGCAGATGCTCGATGATGTCATAGGCAAAATCGACGCCCAGCAGGAATTGCAGGGTCGTGTCGCCAGTGTCTCCGAAGAAGACAACCAGCCAGCCGGCATCCAGCGGAGAGACCACGGCTACATGCCGCGCATCATTCAGGGTCACGACGACGATACGGCGGTCGGCGGCCCCTTCCAGCCAACCCGGATCCGCCAGCATTGCACGGATTCGCGGCTCTGACGCCACGCCATTTTGCAAAATGATCTTACCATCGGCCCCGACCATACCAAGGCCGCATATGCGGCGCGGATCCCCGCGCGCTGTCGCCTGCTCCATCCCTCGTCCCTCCCCGGACAGGGAGGACTGTCCTCATTGTGGACACCGAGGTCAAGGGGGCGCCGCGCTTTCGGAACGGCCCTGACGGTTCGGGGAAAATTATCGACCCCTGCGGTCTTTTTGGCACAAGACTTGCGTTGTCGGAATTGGCACGCAAAATCAGGCCGTCTGATGCGGGCAGCGCGGTCATCCTGACCGGCCCGGAAGGATGGCGGGCACCTTGGGAGGGGAACCCATGAACGCAACGATCAGACTGACGCCAGAGGCGCATCAGGGTCTGTTGGTCACCCGGCAGACGATCCAGGCTGTCGAAATCCTGGAATACGGACCCGAAGAACTGACCAGCTTCTTGCGGGACCAGATGGCGCGCAATCCGCTGCTGCGCCTTGCCCCCGCAGGCGGGGTGTCGCGGATGCCCGGAGCCCGTGCCGCGCCCGGCGTCGATCTGGCCGAGGTGTTTGCCGAAACCGCCCCCACCCTGCGCGAGTCGCTGCAACAGCAACTGTCCCTGCTGCGGCTGCCGACCCGGCTGCGGTTTCTGGCCGGCCACCTTGTCGAGTCGCTGGAGGATGACGGGCTCTTGCGCATAGATCTTGAACTGGCGGCTGATCTGCTGGGCGCCGGGATCGACGAGATGGAACAGGCGCTGCGCCAGATCCAGCGGCTGGAACCCACCGGCGTCGGCGCGCGCAGCCTGCGCGAATGCCTGACGCTCCAACTGGCCGAACAGGGGCCGATTTCGTCCCGGATGCAGGCGCTGCTGGACAATCTGGGCCTTTTGGAAACCGGGCAGTTGCAAAGGCTGGCCCGGCTTTGCGGCATTCCGCCCGGAGATCTGCCCGGCCTGCTGTTGCAACTGCGCAGGCTGCATCCGCGCCCCGGGCACGCCTTTGCGGCCGGGCCGACCCAGCTCGCGCTGCCCGATGTGCTGGTGAGCCTGACCCCGGGCGACGGGCTGCGGGTCGAGGTCAACCCCGAGCTTTTGCCGCGCGTGCTGATCGACCGGGAATACTATACCGAGTTGTCGGGGCAGATGAGGGCACCCAGGGATCTGAACTATCTGCGGGGTTGCCTTCAGGATGCCAATCTGCTGATCCGCAATCTGGATCAAAGGGCGCAGACCACACTGACCGTGGCCAGCTGGATCGTGCGCCATCAAGAGGGGTTCTTCCGTCACGGCGCCCGAGCCCTGCGGCCCTTGTCGCAGAAGGAAATCGCGGCGCTGGCAGGGTTGCATGAATCGACGGTCAGCCGGGCCGTGGCCAACCGCTACCTGCTGTGCGACCGGGGCCAGTTCCCGCTGAAATTCTTCTTCTCGGACCGGTTGTCCGCCAGCGATGGCGGCACCGGGGTGGCGGCTAGCGTCATCCGCCAGCGCCTTCAGGATCTCATTCGGGCCGAGACCCGCGAAACCGTGCTGTCCGATGACGATCTTGTCGCCTGCCTGGCCGGCGAAGGCGTCAGCGTCGCGCGGCGAACGGTCGCGAAATACCGGGCGCAGTTGCGGATTCCGACCTCGGGCCTGCGGCGCAGGCGGCTGTGGCTGGACCAGCGACCGCTGGCACGGGATTTGCGGAGCAGAGGATAAAAGGCCCGCCGGACCAAGGCTGAAACCGGGCCGAAGCTCAAGGAGAAGACCATGGCGCCCCTGAAAGATCTGCTGATCCTGGATTTCAGCACCCTGCTGCCGGGGCCGATGGCAACGCTGCTCCTTGCCGATGCGGGGGCCGAGGTCATCAAGATCGAGCGTCCGGGAACCGGCGATGACATGCGCGGCTATGCGCCGGATGTGGCGGGCGAGGGCATCAACTTCGCCATGCTGAACAGGGGCAAGCACAGCATTGCGCTTGATTTGAAGGATCCCGCCGCCAGGGCCCGGCTGATGCCGCTGTTGCAGCGCGCCGATATCCTGGTCGAGCAGTTCCGTCCCGGTGTCATGGCCCGGCTGGGTCTGGGCTATGACGAGATCCGGGCCATCAACCCGAGGATCATCTATTGCTCGATCAGCGGCTGGGGCGCGTCCGGGCCAAAGCGGGCGGACGCCGGGCATGACCTGAACTATATGGCCGAGACGGGGATCCTCGGGCTCAGCCTCGGGGCGGATGGTGCGCCGATCCTGCCACCGATCCTGGCGGCGGATATCGCCGGCGGCGCCTATCCGGCCACGATCAACATCCTGCTGGCGCTGCGCCAGCGCGACCAGACCGGCGCGGGCTGCCATATTGATGTCGCCATGGGCGAGAACCTGCTGCCGTTTCTTTATTGGGCGCTTGGCAATGCCAACGCGCTGCGGCGCTGGCCCGTCCCGGGTGAAGAGACGGTGACCGGGGGTTCGCCGCGCTACCGGATCTACCGCACGCGGGATGACCGCTTCATTGCGGCGGCACCGCTGGAAGACAAGTTCTGGGCAAACTTCACCCGCATCATCGACCTGCCCGCCGCCCTTTGCGATGACAGCCGCGATCCGGCGGTAACGGCGGGGGCGGTGGCCGCCCGCATCCGCAGCCGGGACGCCGCCGATTGGGTGGCCGCCTTCGCCGGCGTAGATGTCTGCTGCTCGCTGGTGCGCACCCTGGAAGAGGCGCTGGACGATCCGCATTGGGCTGCGCGCGGCCTGTTCGACCGGGGATTGCGGCTGGGGGGCAGCACCGTGCCTGCCTTGCCGTCGATCATCGCGCCGGTGCTGCGTGACCCCGCCACTTCCGATCGCGCGCCGCCCCTGGGCGCCGCCAATGCCACGCGGCTTTAGCCCTTCGGCGGGTGGAACAGCCTGGCAAAGACGCGCGGCTGACAGCGCAGATATTGCGGCGCGGCGCCGACTGTGGCCCCCAGTTCCGCCGCGGCGTGCCAGGGCCAGCGCGGATCGTAAAGCACGCCCCGGGCCAGGGCGATCAGATCGGCCTCGCCCGTGCCGATGATCGCCTCGGCCTGCTGGGGTTCTGTGATCAGCCCGACCGCGATCACCGGAATGGAGACCGTCCGGCGGATGTCCCGAGCCAGCGGCACCTGATAGTTCGGTCCGACCGGAATCGTCTGGCGCGGATCCAGACCACCGCTCGAGACATGGATCGCGGCGCAGCCCTCCCGCTCCATCGCCTGCGCCAGCGCGATCGAACCCGCCAGATCCCAGCCGGTTTCGACCCAATCCGTCCCGGACAGGCGCAGGGTGACCGGACGTTCGGCCGGGAAGGCGGCCCGGACGGCGCGGAACACCTCGAGCGGAAAGCGCATACGGTTTTCGAGGCTGCCGCCATAGGCATCGCTGCGATGGTTCGACAGCGGCGACAGGAATTGATGCAGCAGGTAGCCATGCGCCGCGTGCACCTCGACCGCATCATAACCAAGCCGGGCGGCGCGGCGGGCAGCATCGGCAAAGGCGTCTCGCAGCCGGGCCAGCCCCGCCTCGTCAAGCTCCAGCGGCGGGCGGTCGGACGACGCGAAGGGCAAAGCCGAAGGCGCTACGGTCTGCCAGCCGCGCGGGTCGTCGGTCGCCAGCTGGTGACCCCCTTTCCAGGGCTGATCACAGCTGGCCTTGCGCCCGGCATGGGCCAGTTGCAGCGCGATCGGCATGTCCGACCATTGGCGGATACCCTGCAGGACCCGCGCCATCGCCGCCTCTGTCGCGGCGTCGTAAAGCCCGACATCCGCCCAGGAGATCCGGCCATCTGGCGCGACGCTGGTCGCCTCGACGATCAGCAGCCCGGCTCCCGATAGCGCAAGCTGCCCGTAATGGATCAGGTGCCAGTCGGTCATGCGGCCGTCTTCGGCCGAATACTGGCACATCGGCGCGATGACGATGCGGTTCTCGAGGGCGAGGGATCCGAGCCGGATCGGGGTGAACAATGCAGGCTGTCCCATCTGGACGGTCTCCTGTGGCAGGCGCGAAGGACGGATCGCATGGGGGATACTGTCGTCGTGACGGACAATATGTCCATAGCCCCACAGGACCTATACCCGTGCCGAAAGCAATCGCTTTCGGCACGATGCGGCAGGCCCCGTGCCGCCGCATCGCGCTGATCCCGGCCGGGATCAGCGCAGCGATGGCGCGGCGGACCGGCGTTCCGAAGACAGTATCGCGCACGGGACTGTCTTTGTGAGGGACACTGTCACGAATCTTCATCGACCGCCCGGCCCGGTTTCTGCCGGTTCCTCTGCCGGTTCGCCCATTGCGGGCATAGATGTTGCGGTGCATTGCTGCGGGCGTCATCCCGATGCGCCGGAAAGCGAGCCCGATTTGCCTGAGACACCCGCCCGCCCATCGCCCGGGGGCCGCGCCCTTCTGCCGATCCTGCATGGCACAAGCGGGCTGTTCATCGGGGTCGGGCTGGCCCGATTCAGCTTTACCCCCGTCATCCCCCTGCTGATCCGCGATGGCTGGTATCCCGCCAAGGAGGCGCAGCTTCTGGGGGCCTGGGGGCTGGTCGGCTATCTGATCGGCGGGCTGGCGGCGCAAAGGCTCGCCCGACTTCTGCCGCCGACCACGCTTTCGGCGATGATGGCAGGCGTCGTGGCGCTATCCTTCCTGATCTGCGCCTTTCCGGTCGACTATCCGGTTGCGGCGTTCTGGCGGCTGGTGGCCGGCTTTGCCGGTGCGGTGCTGATGATCACGGGAACGGCAGAGGCAGCGGCGCGGCTGGCCGAGATGGGCGCAGGTCGGTCCGCGGGGATCCTGTTCACCGGGGTCGGGGCCGGGGCGGTGGTGGCCGCGGTGCTGATGCCGGTCTTTGCCGAGGCCCCGGTCCGGCAGATCGGCGCGGCGCTGACCCTGATCGCCACCGCCAGCCTTGCGCTGCATGTCTGGGCCGGTTGGCATCTGCCGCCGCGCCCGCTGCCGCATTCGCGGCTGGCCGCTCCGCGCACGGGGTCAGGGGTCGAGCGGGCGATCCTGTGGGTCATCCTGGCCTATGCGCTGGATGGGGTGGGGGTGACACCACATGCCGTCTATCTGGTGGATTTCGCCACCCGCGAGGTCGGCCTTTCAGCCGGCTGGGCCGCCCTCGCCTGGGCCGCGTTCGGACTGGGCGCGATCTTCGGGCCGCTGGTCCTGATGCGGCGCAGCCACCGGCTGCTGTTTCCGGTCTTCCTGATCAAGGCGCTGGCCGTCGCCACGGTTACCGTCACCGCCTGGCCGCCGGCCTGGGTGCTCTCCGGCTTTGCGGTCGGGTTCTGCACCCCCGGCATTGCGGTGCTGATCGCGCGTTTCATCCAATATGCGGCCGGCCCGCAAAGCTTCATCCGCTATTGGGCCTGGGCCACGACCGCCTTCGCGCTGATGCAGATGGCGGGGGGATTCATGGCGGCCGGCCTCAACCAGGCGATGTCCGGCTATACCGCGGTCTTCCTGCTGGCGGCGGCGGCGCTGCTGGCGGGATCGACTGCCCTGCGCACGGGCGAAAGGGTCCTTGACCGCCATATCGCCAATCGCTGACCCGGCGCCCTGGCAAAAAACAGCGGCACCGCGGATATGCGGCACGATTCCTGCGTCTGCTCAGCCATGACGATGCCTTTGTCCGGGATCCGGTGCAAAGCGCAGCACTGGCCTGAGGAGGAGACCATGCCAATCACGCATTCGACCCGACAGCCCCGAAAGGCGACCGGGGAATCGGTTGGGGGATCGGTCCGGTCGAGGCAGGGAGATACCCCATGACCACGACCGCCGACCATGCCACGCCGCCCCGAACCGGGGACTGGATCATCGAGGCCCGCGACCTGTCAAAATCCTTTGCGGGTTTCTACGCAGTGCGGGGCCTGAACTTGCAGGTGCAGCGCAATACCATCCATGCCCTGATCGGGCCAAACGGCGCGGGCAAGACCACGATCTTCAACCTGCTGACCAAGTTCCACCAGCCGACCTCGGGCCAGGTTCTGTTCAACGGGAACGACGTGACGCGGACCTCGATGGCCGAGCTGGCGCGGACGGGCATGGTGCGGTCGTTCCAGATCTCGTCGGTCTTTCCCTCG
The DNA here is from genome assembly GCA_015654855.1 of Rhodobacterales bacterium. Taxonomy (GTDB): domain Bacteria; phylum Pseudomonadota; class Alphaproteobacteria; order Rhodobacterales; family Rhodobacteraceae; genus JAATGA01. The sequence goes on along the minus strand of JAATGA010000236.1, from coordinate 1,957 downwards.
CTGACGGTGTTCGAGAATGTCCGCATCGCGTTGCAGCGCAAATCCGGCCTGTCGGTGCGGTTCTGGCGGGCGCTGAGCGCGCTGGACGGGCTGACGGCGCGGACCGATGAGCTGATCCAATGGGTCGGGCTGGCCGAATGGCGCAATATCGAGGCCGCGAACCTGCCCTATGGCCGCAAGCGCGCACTGGAACTGGCGACGACGCTGGCGCTGGATCCCGAAATGCTGCTGCTGGACGAGCCGCTGGCCGGTATGGGCCATGAAGATATCGACCGGGTGGCCGAACTGATCCTGCGCATCGCGCAGGAGCGCACGATCCTGATGGTCGAGCACAACCTCTCGGTCGTGGCCGATCTGTCGGACCACATCACCGTGCTGGCGCGGGGCCAGGTGCTGGCCGAGGGCGCCTATGACGCGGTGGCGCGCAATCCGAAAGTGCTGGAAGCCTATATCGGCGGAGTGGCGTAATGACAGTCCGGCACAGCGAGATCCGGCCTGAGCCGCCGGTCGCGGCGCCCCGGCTGACGGTCGCAGGGCTGAATGCCCACTACCGCGAAAGCCATGTGCTGCACGGCATCGACATCTCTGTCGGACGGGGCGAGCTTGTCACCCTTCTGGGCCGCAATGGCGCGGGCAAGACCACCACCTTGCGGGCGATCATGGGGCTGGTGGCGCGCAGCGGGCGCATCGGTTTCGACGGGCAAGAGATTTCGGCGCTGGCGCCGCATCGCATCGCCCGGCTTGGCATCGGCTATGTCCCCGAGGAGCGCGGCATCTTCGCCAGCCTGACCGTGACGGAGAACCTGCTGCTGCCCCCGGTCACGCGCGCGGGCGGGATGTCGGTCGAAGAGATCTATACGCTGTTTCCCAATCTGAAAGAGCGGGCGTCGAGCTATGGCACCAAGCTTTCCGGGGGCGAGCAGCAGATGCTGGCCATGGCGCGCATCCTGCGCACCGGCGCCGATTTCCTGCTTTTGGACGAGGTGACCGAAGGTCTGGCCCCGGTCATCATCGAACAGATCGGCAAGACGCTGATGCTGCTGAAGCAGCGCGGCCTGACGATGATCCTGGTCGAGCAGAACTTTCCCTTCGCCCGCTCCGTCGCCGACCGGCACTACGTCATCGAAGAGGGCCATGTCGTCGATCACGCCACCGAGGCGGATCTGCGCGATGCCTGTATCCACGCCCGCATCCAATCCAGACTGGGGGTCTGAGCCATGTTCACTATCTTCGGCATCCCCTCGGTTGTCATCTTCGGCCAGGTGATGCTGGGGCTGATCAACGGCGCCTTCTATGCCTTGCTCAGCCTTGGCCTCGCCGTCATTTTCGGCCTGCTGAACGTCGTGAACTTCGCCCATGGGGCGATCTTCATGACCGGCGCCTTCGTCAGTTGGATGCTATTGAACTATTTGGGCATCGGTTATTGGGGGGCGCTGGTTCTGGCGCCGCTGATCGTCGCCTGTTTCGGTGCGCTGATGGAGCGGTTCCTGATCCGGCATGTCTACAAGCTGGATCATGCCTATGGCCTGCTGCTGACCTTTGGCCTTGCGTTGCTGATCGAGGGCACTTTCCGGCAGGGCTACGGCATTTCGGGCCAACCCTATCCCGCGCCCGCGGCCCTGCAGGGCGGGATCAACCTCGGCTTCATGCAATTGCCGATCTATCGCGGCTGGGTTCTGCTGGCCTCGATCATGATCTGTTTCGGAACCTGGCTGGTGATCGAGAAGACGCGCTTCGGTTCCTACCTGCGAGCCGCGACCGAAAACCCGCAGCTGGTGCAGGCTTTCGGGATCAATGTGCCGCTGATGATCACGCTGACCTTCGCCTTCGGGGCCGGGCTGGCGGGGCTGGCCGGGGTCATGGCCGCGCCGATCTATCAGGTCAGTCCGAACATGGGCGCCAGTCTGATCATCGTCGTGTTCGCGGTCGTGGTGATCGGCGGCATGGGCTCGATCAT
>JAATGA010000309.1 GCA_015654855.1 Rhodobacterales bacterium | reverse complement strand
CCTGCCGGTGGGCGGGTTCAACATGGTCCTGGGTCGGCAGATGGCCGGGGCAGCAGTCGCTGTACACCCTGATATCCGCCTCGTTTCTTTCACCGGCTCGGTCCGTGCGGGTATCCGTGTCGCCGAGGCTGCGGCGCCAAGCGTCAAACGGGTGGTGCAGGAACTCGGTGGCAATGCGGCCAACATCATCCTGCCCGATGTCGATCTGGAAACCGCAGTGCGTGAAGGCGTTATCCGTGCCACGCGCAACAGCGGACAAAGCTGTAACGCCCCGACCCGGATGCTTGTCCCCGAAGCGGGGCTTGATGCCGCGATCCGCGCTGCTGCCGATCAGGCGGGGGCGATGCGGATGGGCAACCCGCTCGATCCGGCAAGCGAGGTTGGCCCCGTCGCCACGCGCCAGCAGTTCGAGATGCTGAAGGGCGCCCTCTCTGCCGCAGTCGAGCAAGGCGCCCGGCTGGTCGCCGGCGAAGTCGAGCGGCCTGCGGCTTTCAACTGCGGTTATTACATCGCGCCGGCGGTAGTGCTGGCGGAACAGGGGATGAATATCACCCGCGAAGAGGTCTTTGGTCCGGTGGTGGTGATGCAAGCCTATCGCCACCTGGATCATGCGGTCGATCTGGCCGAGGATACGTCTTACGGGCTGCAATCCTTCGTTCAGACGCGCGACCCTCTCCTCGCGCAACGTGTCGTATCGCGGATGAAGACCGGGCATGTCACACTGAACTACACTCCGATGGACTTTGCCGTTCCCTTCGGCGGCATCAAGATGTCCGGCAACGGGCGCGAAGGCGGTGTTGAGGGACTTGAGGAATACCTCGAGGTCAAGTCGGTCGTTGGATACGATACCGTGAATTGGTAACACGGATCTGCCGAGTATCAGGAGAAGTAATGGCGCATCGCATCGCTTTGATTCCAGGAGACGGGATTGGCGTCCCTGTCGTAAGGGCCGCAGTCGAGGTGGCCGAGAAGGCCGCGCCGGGGCTGCTGGAATTCCAGACTTTCGACTGGTCTTGCGATCTCTATCTGCGCACGGGGCGCATGATGCCGGAAGACGGGATTGAGATCCTGCGCGGCTTCGACGCGATCTTCCTCGGCGCGGTCGGTTGGCCCGCAAAGGTTCCTGATGCGGTTTCGTTGCACGGGTTGCTTCTGCCGATCCGTAAGGCCTTCGTGCAATTCGCCAATATCCGGCCACACCGGCTGTTGCCCGGTGTCGCGGGACCGCTGGTGAAGAAGGATTTCGACATTCTTTGCATTCGCGAGAATACCGAGGGCGAATATTCCGGCGCGGGTGGGCGCGTGCATCAGGGCACCGAGGATGAGGTGGCCGTCGAAACCTCGGTCTTCACTCGCAAGGGCGTTGAGAGGATCCTGCGCTTTGGGTTCGAGCAGGCGATGCAGCGCAGAAAACGTCTGGCGTCGGTGACAAAATCGAATGCTCAGAAATATTCCATGGTGTTCTGGGACGAGGTCACGCGGAAACTTGCCGCAGAATTCCCCGAGGTGGAGGTCAGCCACTACCATGTGGATGCGATTGCTGCCCGCATGGTGATGGAGCCGGAGACGCTGGATGTTGTCGTTGCCTCCAACCTTTTCGGAGATATCCTTACTGATCTTGGCGCCGCGATCCAGGGTGGGCTTGGCTTTGCCGCCTCTGCCAACATTGATCCGACTCGTAGATCGCCCTCGATGTTCGAACCTGTGCATGGCTCGGCACCCGATATTGCACATCTGGGCATTGCAAATCCGATCGCGTCGTTCTGGTCGCTGGTGATGATGCTGGAACATCTGGGCGAAGCCCCGACTGCGACGCGGATTATGGCGTCTATCGAGGCGGCCACTGCCGGCGGGATCGGCGCACATGCTGGCCAAGACAGCACCGACAAGATTACCGAAGCGGTAATTGCCGCGCTATAAGCGAAGGTGGTATCCGTTAGTGTTGAGGAGTACCGACGTCGATGTCCCAAAGAAGCCACACTGGCACACTGGCGAGCAGGCCCGTGGCGGCGTGTATTTCCAGTTCGTGCAGTCGGGGCGGGCCTATATCAGGCGTGGGTTTTTCTGGGCCAGTTATCGTGCGGTTTCGACGATATCACAACCGTGGGTGAGGCGGTTGCGCAACGCGCCAGGCTCCAGACTCATTAGCTTTCAGATCCAGAAAAGGACGGCGGGGGCTCTTTTGGAGAAATCCGGCAGGTGGAAACATCTGGAGCCATCTGCGTGGTGACTGGGGCACATGAGCAGACGTGTCCCCCCGACCTGCAAGACCAGGAACTGGCCGGTCCATAACGAAGCGCTCAAGCGCCCGGGCTCTCTGACGATTTGGTTTGATCCCGATATGAACCTGGCGGCCGGGCCGACCGGCCGTAACCATCCCACGTAGGCTACAGTTATGCGGCTTTGGCGATCAGGCTGCGCTTCCAGTTCCAGGGAAGCAGTTCCTGCAGGCGTGATAGGGATATTTCTGGCGTCCGGGCGAGGACGTCAGCCAGCCATGGCTGGGGATCCACGTCATTCTGACAAGGGTTTCGACAACAATCGCCTGCGCGAACGGCTCCGGGAAACCGGCACACAAGCAGTCATCCCGCCAAAAGCAGATCGCAAGCCCCCCATTCCATGCGACTTCGCCATGTATCGATGGCGCCATCTGATCGAGAACTTCTTTTGCAATCTCAAACAGTTCAGGGGCATTGCAACACGATACGAAAAGACAGACGCAAGCTTCAAAGCATTCATCTTTCTCAGAGCGAGCCACCTCGCTCTCAAATGAATGTCAACGAGCCCTAGCCTGTAGGCAGCGGAGCATTGTTTCCTTATCGGCGCTGTGCATCTATCGGCTGGCAGGCGGGAATGTATCGACCCGGCGGGATCTGCTCAGGTTAAGCCGCTAATCTGAATGCCTCGGCCGGCGTGCGCATGGCAAGCACCTGATGAGGTCGGCGGTTGTT
>JAATGA010000237.1 GCA_015654855.1 Rhodobacterales bacterium | reverse complement strand
TGCAACGACTGGAGGCGCTGACCCGCGGCATGGACCGCTACATCACAACCGAGGTCGGCCAGCACCAGATGTGGGCGGCGCAGTTCCTGCATTTCGAGGATCCGCACCGCTGGATGACCTCGGGCGGGCTCGGCACCATGGGCTACGGCCTGCCTGCCTCCATCGGCGTGCAGGTCGCCCATCCCGAGGCACTGGTCGTCAACGTCGCCGGCGAGGCCTCCTGGCTGATGAACATGCAGGAAATGGGCACGGCCATGCAGTTCCGCGCGCCGGTCAAGCAGTTCATCCTGAACAACGAACGGCTCGGCATGGTGCGGCAGTGGCAGCAACTGCTGCATGGCGAGCGCTATTCGCATTCCTGGTCGGAAAGCCTGCCCGATTTCGTCAAACTGGCCGAGGCCTTCGGCTGCAAGGGCCTGCGCGTCTCAGATCCCAAAGACCTGGACGACGCGATCATGGAAATGATCCGCTACGACGGCCCGGTGATCTTTGACTGCCTTGTCGAAAAGCACGAGAACTGCCTGCCGATGATCCCGAGCGGCAAGCCGCACAACGAGATGATCCTGGGCGAGGCCAGCGCCGATGCCTTCGGATCGGGCGCGGCCCTGGTCTGATCCGGGCCCCGGCCCGACATGTCGCTTCAGGGGGGCGCCGCCGCCCCCCGCACCCCAAACGTATTTCTTTCCCAAAGGAAGAGAGGGACGCAGATGTCGCCGCTCAACATCAAAAAGGGCTCGACGAGCCATTCCGCCTACGACCTGCGCGATCCCCATACCGAGGCGATCGAGACCCATACGCTCGCCATTCTGGTCGACAACGAAAGCGGCGTTCTGGCGCGGGTGATCGGCCTGTTCTCGGGGCGGGGCTACAATATCGACAGCCTGACCGTGGCCGAAACCGACCATGCGGGCCATCGCAGCCGGATCACGGTGGTGACGACCGGCACGCCCGCCGTGATCGAACAGATCAAGGCGCAACTGTCGCGGCTGGTCCCGGTGCACGAGGTCAGCGATCTGACCGTGGACGGCCCCTCCGTCCAGCGCGAACTGGCGCTGATGAAAGTGGCCGGCAAGGGCGAGGCGCGGATCGAGGCTTTGCGTCTGGCCGAAATCTTCCGCGCGCATGTGGTTGATTCCACACTCGAAAGCTTCGTCTTCGAGATGACCGGCACGCCGGAGAAGATCGACAGCTTCGCCGAACTCATGCGCCCGCTCGGCCTGCGGGAAATCGCCCGCACCGGCGTCGCCGCGCTGGCAAGGGGCATCTGACGGCGGCTATCGGGGAAGGCGCCTCCCCTTCCCCCATCATCCTCGCGAAAATATCCCCGGCGGGTGAGCTGGCCGCCAGGCCAGGAGGGGGCGCGAGCGCCCCCTTGCGTAGGCCAGGGCGATCACTGCCCGTAAAGATAATCCCGCGTCATCGGCACGGCCTGCGGCCGCTTCGACAGTTGCAACTGGAAGACGACATTGTGGAACTCGGTAAAGCTGAGCTCCGCGCCGATCAGATAATAGCGCCACATGCGGACCAGGCGCTCGTCATACATCTCGCGCACGCGGGTCAGGTTCGCCTCGAACCGGCGGCGCCATTCGCGCAAGGTCCGCTCGTAATGCCCGCGCCAGACCTCCAGATCGGCCAGCACCAGCCCGTGGTTCTGCACCGCCGGCATCACCTCCGACAGCGCGGGGCAATAGCCGCCGGGAAAGACGTATTTGTTGAACCACGGCGACAGGGTCGAGGGCCGGTCGCTGCGCCCGATGGTATGGATCAGCGCCACGCCATCCTCGGTCAGCCGGTCCGAGATCTGGCCGAAATAGCTCGCGTAATGCGGCACGCCGACATGTTCCATCATCCCGACCGAGACGATGCGGTCGAAGCTGTCGGTGACCTCGCGGTAGTCCTGAAACCGGAACTCCACCCGGTCGGACAGGCCCTCGGCCGCGGCGCGCGCGCGGGCGGCCTCGATCTGGGTCTGCGACAGGGTAACCCCGGTGACCCGCGCGCCGTAATGCTTCGCCAGATGGATGGCGAGCGTGCCGAAGCCCGATCCGATGTCCAGCACCCGCATCCCCGGCCGGATCATCAGCTTGCGCGCGATGTGGTTCATCTTGGCGAGCTGCGCCTGCTCCAGCGTATATTCCGGCTCGCGCCAATAGGCGCAGGTGTATTGGCGGTGCTGGTCGAGGAAGAGTGTGTAGAACTCCTCTGACAGGTCGTAGTGATGGGCGACATTGCGCCGCGACCGGCCGAGCGCGTTCCACTGCATCAGGCGGCGAAAGATCTCGCGCAGGCGTTCATGGGCGCGGTTGATCCAGGGCAGGTCGTGCCGGTCCACCGCGCGGGCGCCCAGAACCAGCAACCCGTAAAGGTCGTCGTTTTCGATAGTCAGGCGACCGTCCATATAGGCCTCGCCAAGCGCGAGGTCCGGGTTCAGGACCAGCTTGCGCGGCAGATCGGGGTCGGTCAGCGCGATCGCCACCTGCGGCGCTTCGCCCGAGCCGTCGCCTAAGGTATGGACCTTTCCGTCCGGCATGGTCACGGTCAGCCGGCCCTGCCTCACGGCCCTGCGCAAAAGGCCCAGAACCAGCCCTTCCCACATCGAGAAACCTCCGTATCCGCACCCGTCCGAAAGCTCGCGGCGGGGTGTTGATTCGCAGGAAATCTAAACCCGGCGGTTCAGATTTGGAAAGATTTTCGTAACCTTTGCGTCATTCCCCCGTGAAACGGGCCGGGCGTTTGCCGAGAAAGGCGGCAACACCTTCGCGAAAATCGGCCGTGCGGCCGCATTCGCCCTGCAACCGCGCCTCAAGCGCGAGTTGCTCGGCCAATGTATGGCGCGACGACGCACGCATCGCCTGTTTCACCGCGCGGTAGGCCGTGGTCGGCCCGTTCGCCAGTTGCGCGGCGCGGCGGCGCCAATGGGCGTCGAAATCCGCATCCGGGACCGCCTCCCATATCAGGCCCTGACCGGCGGCCCGGACCGCGCTCACCGGCTCGGCGAACAGGGCCTGGCCGAGCGCGCGGGCAAGGCCCACCTGGCGCGGCAGCCACCAGGTGCCGCCGGCATCGGGCATCAGGCCGATGCGGGTGAAGGCCTGGATGAAGACCGCGCGTTCCGCCGCGATCACCACATCGCAGGCCAGCGCCAGGTTCGCCCCCGCGCCCGCCGCCGCCCCGTTCACCGCCGCGATGGTCGGGATCGGGCTTTCGGCGATGGCGGTCAGCAAAGGCTCATATTCCTCGGCCAGGATCCGGGTGAAATCCACCGCGTCGATATGGCCGGCATCGGTCAGATCCTGGCCCGAGCAGAAGGCGCGATCCCCCGCCCCGGTGATGACCAGCACCCGGGCCGTCGCCTGCGCCTCGCGCACCGCCTCCAGCATCTCGCGCCGCAGAACCGAGGTCAGCGCGTTCATCACCTGCGGACGGTTCAGCGTAATGACGGCGATGCCGTCGGCGGTGGTGGCAGTGATGGCGGTCCAGGTCATGGCTTCCTCCCCCGTGACATGGGGCCAGGTTAGCGGCCCCTTTGGTGGCGGAAAGCGAAACCCTGCGTCACCGCCGCAGATTTTACCGGCGCAGGATTTCGTCCAGACGCGCCTTGTCCTCGTCCGACAGTTCGGCCTGGGGCTCGGGCGCAGCCGCCCGGCGGCGCAAGGCGGCGAAAGCGATGGCCCCCCCGGCCACCAGCATCGCAGGGCCTGCGAGCCACAAGAGCAGGTTCGCTCCCCCCGCCGGCGGGTCGAGCAGCACGAACTCGCCATAGCGCGCGACGATGTAATCGACCGCCTGCTGGTCGCTATCGCCCGCCGTCAGCCGCTCGCGCAGCAGGATGCGCAGGTCGCGCGCGATGGGGGCGTTCGAATCGTCGATATTCTCGTTCTGGCAGACCGGGCAGCGCAGCCCCTGCGACAGCGCCCGCGCCCGCGCCTCAAGCCCCGGATCCGAGAGGATCTCGTCCGGTTGCACGGCAAGCGCCGGCAGCGACAGCCCGAACAACAGCACGACGGCGGCGAGAAGGCGGATCATGCCCCTACTCCGCCGGTTGCGGCGCGGGGGAGGCGCGGCGCGCGCCCGCCGCCACACGGTAACGGCGGTCCGACAGGCTCAGCAACCCGCCGAGCGCCATCAGCAGCGCCCCGCCCCAGATCTGGTTGGCGAAGGGTTTGATGTAGCCGCGCACCGCCCATCCGCCATCGCCCTGCGGATCGCCGATCACCAGATAGACATCGCGCAGAAAGCCGTAACGGATCGCCGCCTCGGTCGTGGGCATGGCGGCCACCGGATAGACCCGCTTTTCGGGGTGCAGCGTGTCGATCAGCCGCCCGCCCTCGCGCAGGTCCATATCCGCGACGGTGGCGACGAAGTTCGGCCCCTGCACTTCTCGCACGCCGGCGAGGGTCACGTCGTATTGGCCCAGCCGGAAGGTCTCGCCCGGTTTGACGACGCGGATCGCCTCGACCGGCCAGGCGAGCATCGCGGCCACGGCAAAGATCGTGACGCCCAGGCCCGCATGGGCCGTCACCCGGCCAAGGTCGGCGCGCGGCAGGCGCGTCAGCCGCGACAGACGGCCCGCCGTCGGCCCGCGACCGGTTCTGCTCCACAGATCGACCAGAGCGCCCGAGACGACCCAGGCCCCAAGCGCCGCCCCGACAGGCCCAAGCGCGGAACGCCCCGATTGCATCGACCAGGCGAGCAGCCCGCAGGCCAGAGCCAGCGCCAGCGCGCCCCGCAAAGGGCGGATCGCCTTGCTCAGTTGCGCGCGTTTCCATGGCAACAGACTGCCGACCGGCAGGATCAGCGCGATCCCCACCATGAAGGGCGTGAAGGCCGCATTGAAGAACGGCGCGCCGACCGAGAGTTTGCGCGCCCACAGCATCTCGTCCACCAGCGGCCAGATCGTGCCGATGAAGACGACGAAG
>JAATGA010000512.1 GCA_015654855.1 Rhodobacterales bacterium | reverse complement strand
CGATCACGCCGTTTCGCTGGTGGGAGGCGGGGTTGGTGGCGCTGGCCATCACCGTCGCGGGGTTCTTCGGCGGGCTGATCATGTCGGCGATCAAGCGCGACCGGGGGGTGAAGGACTGGGGCACGCTGGTCCAGGGCCATGGCGGCATCCTCGACCGGCTGGACAGCCTGGTCTTCGCCGCGCCGGTCTTTCTGCACATTCTGGCCTGGGGATGGATATGAGCGAAGAAAACCGGCGGCCGATCGCGGCCAGGAACACGAGATGGGCCGCGCGGACGGCGGAGGCGCTGGTCGCGCGCGGGGTGACGCCGAATGCGATCTCGGTCGCCTCGATGGTGGCCGGGGCGCTGGCGGGCCTGGCCTTTTGGGGCGCGGGCGCGGCGGGGTCGGGGTTCCTGGCCGGGCTGCTGCTGGTCGCGGGGGCGGCTTTCGTTCAGGGGCGGCTGCTGTGCAATCTGTTCGACGGCCTTGTCGCGGTCGAGGGCGGCAAAGGCGCAAAGGACGGGCCGTTCTGGAACGAGTTTCCCGACCGGGTGGCGGATCTGCTGATCCTGGCCGGGTTCGGCGCGGCGGCGGGCTGGCCGGCGCTCGGTTGGGCCGCCGGGGGTCTGGCGGTGGTGACGGCCTATGTGCGCGAACTCGGGCACGGCCTGGGACAAGCGGCGGATTTCGGCGGGCCGATGGCGAAGCAGCATCGGATGGCGGCGGTCACGGCAGGTGCGCGGGTGCAAGCCGGCGTCTGGATCGCCGGCGCGGCCTGGCCGGTGGTGCTGTGGGTGCTGTGGCTGATCGTGATCGGCACGGTCGTGACGGTGCTGCTGCGGTCGCGGCGGATCATCCTGCGGCTGAAGGCCGGGTGATCCGCGTGTAGCCAGTGGCAGGCGCGGGGGACTGGTCCGCGCCGTCGCGGCGGTGCTATGCTGCCGGCCATGGATCGCCGCCGCCCGACATTTCCGGCAGACGCGCCCTCTCCCCCCGGCCTTTACGACGGTGCGGAGGAGGCGGAGGAGGATCTGTGGTTCCTGCCCGCCCCGGATGACGGGGAACGCGACCTCTTTCTGCCGCCAGCCGCCCCCCCCTCTCTGGTCGATGCCGGCGAGTGGCGGGCGGCCGAGGCGGCCTTGGCCGCCGACCTGGCGGCGCTGGCCTGGGACCACGGGCGGCTGGCCGAACGGCTGAGCATGATGGGCGAGGGGGCGCGGATGCGCCTGGCCCAGGCCGAGGCCCTGTCGCTCGGCTGGTGGAGCGGCGACCGGATCGCGGCGGACCGGCTGGCTTTGTGGCAAAGCTATCGCCTGGCCGCGACCGGCGACGATGTGGAGGCGTTGTCGCGGCTAGCCTGGGTGGCGCGGCGGCTGGCGGCGCCGCCGGCGCGGGACGGCGGCATCGCGCTGCACCTGGGCGACGAGGCCGGGCGATTCGGCCCTTTGCCGGGCGAGTCGGATCGCGCGCTGTCGGTGCTTGACGGGCTGGACCCGGCGACGAAGGGGGCGGCGGCCTTTCAGCTTTGGCAGGGGCTGGACGAGCGGCCGGGCCATCTGCGGGGCCTTGAGGCGGCGGTGCTGGCCGCGCGGATCGGCGCGGGCCGCAGCGGGGCGGGGGGGACGGGTTTCCTGCCGCAAAGCCTCGCCGGGTTCGGCGGGCTGATCGCGACGGGCGGGGCCGGGCGGCGGCTGGCGGCCTGGATCGCGGGGGCGCATCAGGCGGTGCTGTCGGCGATGATGACGCTGGAGCGGCTGCGGCAATGGCAACTCCGCGCCGCCGAGGCGACGGGCGATCTGTCGGGGAGGACGCCGGGGCGGCTGATCGCCTGCCTCGCCCGCCATCCGATGGTCGCGGCGCCCCAGGCCGAGGCGGAGACGGGGGCCAGCCGCGCCGCGATCCAGCGCAACCTCGACACGCTGGTCGCGCGCGACCTGATCCGCGAGGTGACGGGCCAGGGCCGGTTCCGGGTCTGGACCGCGCGGCTGTAGGGGGGGTCGGCGCCGGGCTCCGCACCGCCGGCGCAGGATTTACGCCGTTCAGGGCCGCGCCGGGGGGTTCGGGCGTCCGGGCACCCTATCCCGCGAGGGGGAAGCCGGGTTATAACGCCACCGTGAACAGTGAACGGGACCGGCGCGGTCCCGCAGGTCAGGGGGCGTGATATGGCGGGAACACCGGCGGAGGCGGCGGTCGAGGCGGCAGGGGCCGCGGCGGAACACGGGGGCGGGGTCGACCTGCTGTCGGTCGTGGTGCTGCTTGCGGCGGCGGTGATCGCGGTGCCTTTGTTCCGGCGGATCGGCCTTGGCTCGGTCCTGGGCTATCTGGCGGCGGGGCTGGCGGTCGGGCCGTTCGGCCTGGCGTTTTTCCACGACGCGACCTCGGTGATCCATGTCGCCGAACTGGGCGTGGTGCTGTTTTTGTTCATCATCGGGCTGGAGATGCAGCCCTCGCGCCTGTGGGCGATGCGGGGCGAGATCTTCGGGCTGGGTCTGATGCAGGTGGCGCTGGCGATCGCGGTGCTGATCTCGGTCGGGCTGGCGCTCGGCTATCCGATGGCGGCGAGTTTCGTCGCGGGCACCGGATTCGTGCTGACCTCGACCGCCATCGTCATGCAGATGCTGGAGGAACGCGGCGAGATGGGCCAGCCGAAGGGCCGGCGGATCATCGCGATCCTGCTGCTGGAGGATCTGGCCATCGTGCCGCTGCTGGCCATCGTCGCCTTTCTGGCGCCGGGGGGCGAGGCCTCGACATGGGGCGACCGCTTGCAGGGGATCGGCATCGGCCTGGCCGCCATCGCGGTGCTGGTCGTCGCCGGGCGCTGGCTGCTGGACCCGATGTTCCGGCTGCTGGCGCGATTCGGCGCGCGCGAGGTGATGACGGCGGCGGCGCTGCTGGTGGTGCTGGGGGCCGCGGTCCTGATGCAGGCGGGCGGGCTGTCGATGGCGATGGGGGCCTTCCTCGCGGGCGTGCTGCTGTCGGAATCGAGTTTCCGCCACCAGCTTGAGGCGGATGTCGAGCCGTTCCGGGGCCTGCTGCTGGGGCTGTTCTTCCTGGGCGTCGGCATGGCGCTGGACCTGAACGTGATCGCGAGGAACTGGGTGGTGATCGCGATTTCGGTGCCGGCCTTCATGGCGCTGAAGATGCTGGTGATCTATGTCGTGGCGCGGCTGACGAAGGCCGACCGGGCCGAGGCGGTCGAGCGCGCGGTGCTGATGGCGCAGGGCGGCGAATTCGCCTTCGTGCTTTACGCGACCGCCACGCAGTTCGGCATTCTGGAGGCGGAATGGAACGCCAATCTGACGGCGATCATCATCATCTCGATGGTGCTGACGCCGCTGATGGTGATCCTGCACGACCGCCTTGCCGCGAAGCCGGCCCGGTCCATGGACGGGGTGGAGGGCGTCGAGGCGCTGGAGGCCGGGCGCGGCAATGTGCTGATGATCGGCTTCGGCCGGATGGGCCAGATCGCGAGCCAGCCGCTGCTGGCGGCGGGGCATCGCATTTCGATCATCGACAACGACCCCGACATGATCCGCGCCGCCGGCGAGTTCGGCAACAAGGTGTTCTACGGCGATGGCACGCGGCTCGACGTGTTGCGCTCGGCCGGGGCGGAGGAGGCGGGGCTGATCCTCGTCTGCGTCGACAAGGCCGAACCGGCGACGCGAATCGTCGAACTGGTGCGGCACGAATTCCCGCTGGTGCCGGTGATGGCCCGCGCCTTCGACCGGGGCCATGCGCTGGAGCTGACCAACAAGGGCGTGGACTTCCAGATCCGCGAGACCTTTGAAAGCGCGCTGGTGCTGGGCCGCGAGGCGACGATCCGGCTGGGCGCCACGCCGGAGGCGGCGGACGAGCTGATCGGCGATGTGCGCTCGCGTGACCGGGAGCGGTTCGCGCTGGAAACGGTCGGCGGCGTCTATGCCGGACGCGATCTGCTTTTGGGCAATGCGGCGCAGGCGGCCGCCGGGCACTGAGCGGGGGCGAGCGAAAATCGACCCGAAACCGGAAAAAACCCCTGCTTTTCGCTGCAAAAGGCAGGGGTTTCGTCATCATTGTGATTCAGTTTTCAGCAGAAACTCGCAAGGTGATGCGTGACGCCGCGAAAGCCCCTACCAGATATTGACACGACCCGGCTGCGGGGCCAGAGTGGTTCCTGTCGTGGTGCCGACGGGGCGACTCGGAGGCGAAGACGGGAAGTCGGTGAAAAGCCGGCGCTGCCCCCGCAGCTGTAAGCGGCAAGCAAGGCTGGAACGACCGGGCAACCGGGAGGGCCGGCGGAGCGGAAGTCGCGAGCCAGAAGACCTGCCACGACAGGGACGCAACGAAACCGTGCGGCGGGCACGGAAGCGGAACCGGCATGTGTTGCCGGACAATTTCGCACCTTCACCGCCCACTGAAAAAAACCGGGACGAGACAGGCAAATGACCATCACCGTTTATTCCAAACCCGCTTGCGTGCAATGCACCGCCACCACCCGCGCGCTGGACGCCCGTGGTATCAATTACAACATCATCGACCTGACCGAAGATGCCGACGCCATGGAAATGGTCATGTCGCTCGGCTATCGCCAGGCGCCCGTCGTCGTCGCGGGCGAGGCGCATTGGGCCGGATTCCGCCCCGATATGATCGGCCGTCTTTCCTGATCACGCGAAGGGGCGCGGCGCTGCCATGGGCGGACTGGTCTATTACTCGTCGGCTTCGGGCAACACCGCGCGCTTTGTCGCCCGGCTGGGTCTGCCTGCCGAGCGCATCCCGACAGATATGGACGCGGCCCTGCCGGCACCGGCGGGGCCGTTCGTCCTGATCTGCCCGACCTATGCCGATGGCGAGGGTCGGGGCGCGGTGGCCAAGCCCGTCATCCGCTTTCTGAACGATCCCGCCCGCCGCGCGCTTTTGCGCGGCGTCATCGCCGGCGGCAACCGCAATTTCGGCGCGACCTGGGCCCTGGCGGGCAAGGTTCTGGCCGACAAATGCGGCGTGCCGGTGCTTTACCGTTTCGAGCTTGCCGGAACGGAAACCGATGTCGACCGCGTGCGCGCCGGTCTTGTGAAATTCTGGGGAGAGATATGCTCGACAGTGCAGTGAAACCGGCGCTCGACTACCATGCCTTGAACGCGATGCTGAACCTTTATGACGGCGAGGGGAAGATCCGCTTCGACGCGGACCGGCTGGCGGCGCGGCAGTATTTCCTGCAACACGTCAACCAGAACACGGTGTTCTTCCACAGTCTGGACGAAAAGCTGCGCTATCTGGTCGAAGAGGGCTACTACGAGCCCGAGGTGCTGGACCAGTATTCACGCAACTTTCAGCGCAAGATCTGGGATGCCGCCTATGAGCGGAAGTTCCGCTTCCCGACGTTCCTCGGCGCGTTCAAATACTACACCAGCTATACGCTGAAGACCCGCGACGGGCAGCGCTATCTGGAACGCTATGAGGACCGGGTGGTCATGGTCGCGCTGGCGCTGGCGCGCGGCGACGAGGTGCTGGCGATGAGTTTTATGGAAGAGATCATCGCCGGCCGGTTCCAGCCGGCGACGCCGACCTTCCTGAACGCGGGCAAACAGTCGCGGGGCGAACTGATTTCCTGTTTCCTGCTGCGGCTGGAAGACAACATGGAAAGCATCGGGCGGTCGATCAACTCGGCGCTGCAACTGTCGAAACGCGGCGGGGGCGTGGCGCTGATGCTGACCAACCTGCGCGAGGCGGGGGCGCCGATCAAGGGGATCGAGAACCAGTCCTCGGGCGTGATCCCGGTGATGAAACTGCTGGAGGATTCGTTCAGCTACGCCAACCAACTTGGTGCGCGCCAGGGGGCGGGGGCGGTCTATCTGAACGCCCACCACCCGGATATCCTGCGCTTCCTCGACACCAAGCGCGAGAATGCCGACGAGAAGATCCGCATCAAGACGTTGAGCCTTGGCGTGGTGATCCCGGATATTACGTTCGAGTTGGCGAAGAAGAACGAGGATATGTATCTGTTCTCGCCGCACGACATTCAGAAGGTCTATGGCGTCCCGTTCTCGGAAATCTCGGTGACCGAGAAATACCAGGAGATGGTGGACGACAAGCGGATCAAGAAGAAGAAGATCAACGCGCGCGAGTTCTTCCAGACCATCGCCGAGATCCAGTTCGAATCCGGTTATCCCTACATCATGTTCGAGGATACGGTGAACCGGATGAACCCGGTGCATGGCCGCATCACGATGTCGAACCTTTGTTCGGAAATCCTGCAAGTCAACGAGGCCAGCGAGTTCAACGAGGATCTGAGCTACAGCCATCTGGGCACGGATATTTCCTGCAACCTCGGCTCGCTGAACATCGCGGCGACGATGGACGGGCCGGATTTCGGCGCGACCATCGAGGCCTCGGTCCGGGCGCTGACCGCAGTGTCGGAGATGTCGTCGATAGAGGCGGTGCCCTCGATCCGGCGCGGCAATGACGAGGCCCATGCCATCGGCCTGGGGCAGATGAACCTGCACGGGTTCCTGGCCCGCGAGCGGATTCACTATGGCAGCGAAGCGGGCGTGGAATTCACGAGCGTTTATTTCGCGGCCGTCGCCTATCATGCGATCCGCACCTCCTGCCTGCTGGCGCAGGAGCGAGGGGCGACCTTCAAAGATTTCGAGAAATCGAAATATGCCGACGGGTCGTTCTTCGACAAATATGTCGAGCGGGACTGGCTGCCGACCCTGGCCGATGTGGCGCGGGTGTTCGAGGGGATCGAGCTGCCGAGCCGCGAAGACTGGGCAAAGCTGAAAGAGGATGTGATCGCCCACGGGCTGTATAACCGCAACCTTCAGGCGGTGCCGCCGACCGGTTCGATTTCCTACATCAACAATTCGACCTCTTCGATCCATCCGATCGTGGCGAAGATCGAAATTCGCAAAGAGGGCAAGATCGGGCGCGTCTATTACCCGGCGGCCTTCATGTCGAACGAGAACCTGGAATACTACAAGGATGCCTATGAGATCGGGCCGGACAAGATCATCGACACCTATGCGGCGGCGACCGAGCATGTCGACCAGGGCCTGTCGCTGACGTTGTTCTTCCCGGCCGAGGCCACGACCCGCGACATCAACCGGGCGCAGATCTACGCCTGGAAGAAGGGAATCAAGACGATCTACTACATCCGGCTGCGCCAGACCGCGCTGGAGGGGACCGAGGTCCAGGGCTGCGTTTCCTGCACGTTGTGAGTGTGGAAAGGGGAGGGGGCTTTCCGCCCCCTCCTGGCCTTTGGCCAATCACCCCCGAGGATATTTGTGCGAACAGGATGACCGGGGGCGCGAAAGTGCCCCTTTTCGTTTTGCCTGATCATTCTGTTGTGGTCAGATCGCAACGCACCACGAAATGTTGTGGATATATCGGGTTAAGCATTGAAGGCGCCAGGCGAAACGGGATAGGGTGTTCGATGACGAAACCGTGTCCGCAAAAGGCGCGGGACAGGAATCCGGGGCACAGGGCATGAAAGATTACGCGGCGCAGAAAACCGTTCTGAAGGCGATCAACTGGAACCGGATGCAGGACGACAAGGACTTGGAGGTCTGGAACCGCCTGACCGCGAACTTCTGGTTGCCGGAGAAGGTGCCGCTGTCGAACGACGTGCAGTCCTGGGCCACGCTGCGCCCGGAAGAGCAGGAGCTGACCATCCGGGTCTTCACCGGGCTGACGCTGCTCGACACCGTGCAGAACACGGTCGGCGCGCCGTCGATGATGCCGGATGCGATCACGCCGCATGAAGAGGCGGTGTTGTCGAACATCGGCTTTATGGAGGCGGTGCACGCGCGGTCCTATTCCTCGATCTTCTCGACGCTGTGCGGGACGAAAGAGGTGGACGAGGCTTTCCGTTGGGCGGAGGAGAACCCGCATCTGCAAGCCAAGGCGCGCACGGTACTGGACAAATACAAGGCCGGGGCGGATCCGCTGAAGCGCAAGATCGCGAGCGTTTTCCTTGAGAGCTTTCTGTTCTATTCGGGCTTCTATCTGCCGATGTATTGGTCGAGCCGGGCGAAGCTGACCAATACCGCCGACCTGATCCGGCTGATCATTCGCGACGAGGCGGTGCATGGCTATTATATCGGCTACAAGTTCCAGCGCGGACAGGAGACGCTGTCCGAGGCGAAGCGGGCGGAGCTGAAGGATTTCGCCTTTGCACTGATCTTCGATCTTTACGACATCGAGCAGAAATACACCGCCGAATTGTATGACGGCATCGGGCTGACCGAGGACGTGAAGGCCTTCCTGCATTACAACGCCAACAAGGCGTTGCAAAACCTCGGCTATGAGGCGCTGTTCCCGCCGACGGCCTGCGAGGTCAACCCGGCGATTCTGGCGGCGCTTTCGCCCGACAGCGAGAACCACGACTTCTTTTCAGGCTCGGGTTCCAGCTATGTCATCGGGAAGGCGGTCGCGACCGAGGATGAAGACTGGGATTTCTGAGTATTTGTTCAGAAATTTGGAAAGGGCGGCCGCGAGGCCGCCCTTTTTCTTTGTCTGACCGGGATCAAGCCGGAAAGAAGCGGTTCTGAGGGCGCTTCAGACCGAGGTTTTCGCGCAGGGTTTGCCCCTCGTATTCCGTGCGGAACAAGCCCCGGCGTTGCAGTTCCGGCACCACGCGGTCGGTGAAGTCTGTCAGCCCACCCGGCAGCCAGGGGAAGCAGATGTTGAACCCGTCGGAGCCGCCGGTGGCCAGCCATTCCTCCATCTGATCGGCGATCATGGCGGGTGTGCCGGTGAAGGCCAGGCCGCCGTAGCCGCCGAGGCGTTGGGCGAGCTGGCGAACGGTCAGCCCCTCGTCCCGGGCGACTTCGATGGCGCGTTCGCGGCTGGACTTGCTCTGGTTCGTTTCCGGTATCGGGGGCAGGGGGGCGTCGGGGTCGAAACCGGAGGCATCCGTGCCGAGGGCGACGGACAGCGAGGCGATGGCGCTTTCGTAGTGCACCAGGCTGTCGAGCCGGGCGCGCAAGGCCCGCGCTTCGTCCAGCGTGTCGCCGACGAAGACCATGGCCCCGGGCAGGATCACGATGTCGTCGGGCGAGCGGCCCGCGGCGACGGCGCGGGATTTTACGTCGCGGTAGAAGGCCTGGCCCTGGGCGAGATCGCGCGGGGCGCAGAATACCGCCTCGGCCGTTTCGGCGGCGAGCTGGCGGCCGGGTTCCGACTGGCCGGCCTGGACGATCACGGGCCAGCCTTGCGGGGGTCGCGCGATGTTCAGCGGGCCGCGCACGTTCAGGTCTGCGCCATGGTGGTCGAGTACATGCAGGCGGGCAGGGTCAAAGAAGATGCCGCTTTCGGCGTCACGGATGAAGGCATCGTCGGCGAAGCTGTCCCAGAGGCCGGTCACCACATCGTAGAACTCGCGCGCGCGGGTGTAGCGTGCGGCGTGGTCGGGCTGCCCGGTCCGGCCGAAGTTCAGCGCGGCATCGGGGTTTGAGGTGGTGACGATATTCCACCCCGCGCGCCCGCCCGAGATATGGTCGAGCGAGGCGAAGCGGCGAGCGATGTGATACAGCTCGTCGAAGGTGGTCGAGGCGGTGGCGATCAGGCCGACATGGCTGGTCAGGGCGGCGAGCGCGGAAAGCAGCGTGAAAGGCTCGAAGGATGTCGCGGTGTGGCTGCGGCGCAGAGCTTCGACCGGCATGTTCAGCACGGCGAGATGGTCGGCCATGAAGAAGGCGTCGAACTTCGCGGCTTCCAGCCTTTGAGCCAGTTGCGCGATACGAGGGAATGAGAAGTTGGCGTCGGGCCAGGCACCGGGATAGCGCCACGCGCCGGTGTGCAGGCTGACCGGGCGCATGAAGGCCCCGAGTCGCAATTTGCCGTCAGCAGTCATGTCAGTGATCCGAATGAGGGGAGGAGCGGATCATGCGCCGCCCCTTCCGCGATGGCAAGCGGGCGGTCGGGGACGAGTATTGGGCCAGGAGGAAGGGCAGGGATGCTGCCCGTCGTCAGCGGCTTCGGGGGCCGCGCGCGATACAGAAGGTCGCGACTGCCAGGCCCGCCGCCATGGCGAACCATGTCAGCGCATATTGCAGATGGTTGTTCGGAAAGCTGATCACGGTCAGCCCGCCGATCGGCAGCGCGTCGCCCGTCCGGTCGGCGTCGAGAAACCAGGGCGCGACGGGCGCCAGGCCCTGGCGCGCGGCGATCTCTGCCGTGTCGCGGGAATACCAGCGGTCGGCGGCGGGGTCGTTCTTGCGCAGGAAGCCGCCGACGGGCTGGGTCAGACGCAGCAGGCCGGTGACGGTCTGCTGCCCATCGGGCAGGGGGCGGTCGGCGGGCGATTTGCGGTCAGAGGGCACGAAGCCGCGGTTGATCAGGGCGGTCCAGCCCTCATCCGTGACAAAGGGGGTCATCACCCAGAAGCCCGCACCTTCATTGGTGACGGCCTGAACCAGGGTATCGGCATCGGGCAGGTAACGGCCCGAAACCCGGATCCGCAGATATTCGGCACTGTCGGGTGTCAGAGCGGCCCAGGCCTCGGGTCCCGGGGCCGCGACCGGATCGGAGGATACCCGCGCCTCGACCCGGGCGATCAGGGCATTCTTCCACCCCAGCCGCTGCACCTGCCATGCGCCGAGCGCCAGCAGCACCAGAACCCCCAGCCCTGCCAGAGACAGGACCAGGGGGCCGGGCCGCTTTTGGCTCAAGATCCGAAGCCCTGAAGCTCGTGGTTCATCTGCGGCATCATATTGGTATTCAGGTGATACATGACCCAGAGCGAACCGGAGAGCATGATCGCCACGACGACGATGGTTAACATCGCCGACATGGCGGTCCAGCCTTCGTCGCTGCGGGTGTTCATATGCAGGAAGTAGACCATATGGACGACGATCTGCACGACGGCGAAAGCCATGACCACCAGAGCGGTGACCGTGCGGTTGTCGAACCCGCCGGCCATGACGATGCCGAAGGGGATCGCCGTCAGGATCACCGACAGCACGAAACCGGTGATGTAGGAGCGATAGCTGCCATGGTCATGGGGATGGTCATGGCCGGCATCGTTGGGCACAGGCGCGATGTGGGCTTCGGCGGACATCAGATCATCCCCATCAGATAAACGAAGGTGAAAACCCCGATCCAGATCACGTCGAGGAAGTGCCAGAACATCGACAGGCAGGTCAGCCGCCGCCGGTTCGCCGGGATCAGACCCTTCTGCGCGACCTGAACCATCAGCGTCACCAGCCAGATCGAGCCGAAGGTGACGTGCAGCCCGTGGGTGCCGACCAGCAGGAAGAAAGCCGACACGAAGCCCGAGCGCTGCGGGCCCGCGCCCTCGTGGATCAGGTGGCTGAACTCGTAAAGCTCGATGAACAGGAAGCAGAGGCCGAAGAACAGTGTCACCACCAGCCAGCGCAACGTCGCGGCCTTGCGGTTGTCGGCCATGGCCAGCATGG
>JAATGA010000361.1 GCA_015654855.1 Rhodobacterales bacterium | reverse complement strand
TTTCTCCAGCGCCGGATAGATGTCGCCGCCGGCGATCTGCTGCGGCACGACACCCAGCTTTTCAAGAACCTTGCCGGCGAAACCGCCAACACGGAACTTCAACCCCTGAAGATCGGCGACGGTGTTGATCTCTTTGCGGAACCAGCCGCCCATCTGCACGCCGGTGTTGCCGCCGGGCAGACCGTAAAGATTATGGGTCGCGAGGAATTCGTTATACAGGTCGATCCCGCCGCCATGGTAATCCCAGGCCGATTTGCCGCGCGCCGACAGCGAGAAGGGCACCGCCGCGCCAAGCGCGAAGGTCGGATCCTTGCCGAAATAATAGTAGGCGACGGTATGGCAGGCCTCGACCACGCGCTCGCTGACCGCATCGGCGGCTTGCAGACCGGGGACGATCTCGCCCGCCGAAAACACCTGGATCTGGAAATTGCCGTCGGTCGCCTCCGACAGGTATTTCGACAGGGTGACCGCGCCGCCGTAGATCGTGTCGAGCGATTTCGGAAACGAAGAGGTCAGCCGCCAGGTGATTTTCGGGGTGCTTTGCGCGATTGCGGGGCTCGCCAGCGTCGCGGCACCGGCCGCGCCGATTCCGGCCTTCGTCAGAAACGAACGTCTGTCCATGAATTCCTCCCAAGGGTAAGACATGCGGCCTCTCCCAAGACTGCACGATGGGAAAGGCTTGCACGGTTTTTTCAGCCTGTCCAGCAGGTTGCTGCGAATTTGGCGCCTTCGGACGCGGGGGCAGGCGCCGGTCCGGCCCGTCCACGCGCGGGCCTGCGGCACCGTCCGGTCCGACCGCCGCAGGATTGCGCATCCGCCCGTTTCCGCGCCGCCCGGGGGGTGCTTTCCCGCCGATCACCGCACTGGCGCTCGGCGGTCTAAATGTCTTAGGATCGGGTCGGAAGCAGACGACACGACTGGTGTCGCTCGCGATGGCCTATGCGTAACCCGAAAGGCGCGCAGGCGGCGGTCACGGTCGGAACGAAAGGCGGAGGGGCAGGGTGAGCCGGGGTTTTGCGCGCGGTTTGGTGTTTGGCGGTGTGGTCGCCGTTCTGGGGCTTGGGGTGGTGTCGCAGGTGAGCACCCCGCCACAGAGGGCCGCGAACAGCACCGAGCCTGTGCTCGAACCGGGTCTCCCCGAAACCGGTGTGCCGGCACCGACGGATGCCGCACCGGAAACGCCCGAGGCGTCGTCGGAACCCCTCGCGCCGCAAGCGGCGGAGATGCCGCCTGCCGAACCCGCTCCCGCAGAGCCGACGCCTGTCGATACGGAAACCGTCCCGCAGGCAACCGAACCCGCGACCGATGACGCCGGCAACGAACCCGCCGCGATGACCCTGCCGCCGGCGCTGGCCGAGGCGCCGGTCGCGCCGTCCGGCGCGCTCGCCCCGCCGTCGGGCGAAAGCGCGCTTTCGCCGCCCCCGCCCGAGGCGGCCCCCTCCGCGCCCGGCGTCGAGATGGGGCCGGCCGATGCCGAACTGCCGCCGCCGCCCCCCCTCACGCCGGAAGAAGAGGCGCTGCTCCTGCCGCCCGAGACCGAACTTCCGCCCGCGCCGGCCGAGATCGGCCCGGAGGCGGTCGACCCGGCTGAGATCGGTCTTTTGCCGGTCGAGCCACCCGAATCCGGGACGACGCCGGCGGATGCCGCCGAACCCGCCACCCCCGAGACACCGCCCCAACTGCCCGGAGACGGGCCGGCCCTCGCGCCGGAAGGCGGGATCCGCCCCGATCCGATGCTGCCCCCCGCGAGCGGCCGGCTGCCCCGGATCGGCGACGCCCCCGCGCCGGCCGCCGAACCCGTGCCGGGTGTGGATCTTCCGACGGTCCCCGAGGATGCGCCGGCGCTGATCCGCTATGCCCGCGCCTTCGACAACCCCGCCGGCAAACCGGTCTTCGCGATCCTGCTGATCGACACCGGCGGCCCGACGCTCGACCGCGAGCGGCTTGCGGCGCTGGACTTCCCGGTGACCTTCGTCATCGACCCCCAGGCGCCGGATGCGACCGCCGCCGAGGCGATCTACCGCGCAGCCGGGCAAGAGGTGGTGACCCTCGCCACCGGTATCCCGAAGGGCGCGAGCGCATCGGATCTGGAACAGACCTTTCAGGCCAACGGGGTTTCGCTGCCGCAATCGGTGGCCGTGCTCGATCCCGGCACCGAGGGGTTCCAGGACAACCGTCCGCTGGCGGGCCAGGTCGTGCCGCTGATCAAGGCGCAGGGGCGTGGCCTCGTCACCTGGGACCGGGGGCTCAACGCCGCCGATCAGGTCGCCCGCCGCGACGGCGTGCCCGCGGCGCGGATCTTCCGCCGGCTGGACGGCGAAGGCGAGGCGACGCCGGTCATCCGCCGCTATCTCGACCGTGCAGCCTTCAAGGCGGTGCAAGAGGGGCGGGTGACGGTGATCGGGGAAACCCGGCCCGAAACCATCGCCGCCCTGCTGGAATGGACGGTCGAGGGCCGCGCTGCCCAGGTCGCGCTGGCCCCGCTGACGGCAGTTCTGGCGGGGGAGTAAGGGAAGGGGGCTTTCGCCTGCCTCGGCCCTGGCGAGCCTCACCCCCTTCTTCGTTTCAGGGAGGTGTTCCGGGTCATTGCGGCGAGAAGCGCGAGGTCGTTTCGCGTCCGCCTCGCTGGCCAGAGCCGCGCACGGCTTCCCGGACCTTGCCTCAGCTGTTGCCGCGACCGGCGAAAAGCCCGGCATCCTCGGCGGCGCGGCGCAGGGCGCGGGATTTGTTCACCGTCTCCTGGTATTCGCCCTCGGGGTCGCTGTCATAGACCACGCCGCCGCCCGCCTGGATGTAGAGCGTGCGGTCCTTCAGCACCGCCGTGCGCAGCGCGATGCAGAAGTCCATCTCGCCATTGGCCGCGAAATAACCGACACCGCCTCCGTAGACTCCGCGCTTTTCCGGCTCCAACTCGTCGATGATTTCCATCGCGCGGACCTTGGGCGCGCCCGACACCGTGCCTGCGGGCAGGCCGGCGAGCAGGGCGGAGAGCGCATCCTCGCCCTCGGCGATCTGGCCCACCACGTTCGAGACGATGTGCATGACGTGGGAATAGCGTTCGATGATGAACTTCTCGGTCGGATGCACCGTGCCGATCTTCGCCACCCGGCCCACATCGTTGCGCCCAAGGTCGAGCAGCATCAGATGCTCGGCCAGTTCCTTCTGGTCGGCCAGAAGGTCAAGCTCCAGCGCCTTGTCCTCTTCGGGCGTCGCACCGCGCTTGCGGGTGCCGGCGATGGGGCGGATCGTCACCTCGCCGTCGCGCAGGCGGACCAGAATCTCGGGGCTGGCGCCCACGACCTGAAAGCCGCCAAAGTTAAAGAAGAACATGAAGGGTGACGGGTTAGTCCTTCTGAGAGAACGATAAAGTGCGAATGGCGGCAGATCGAAACTTTGCGCCCAACGCTGGCTTGGCACCACCTGGAAAATGTCGCCGGCGCGGATGTAATCCTTCGCCTTTTCGACCGCGGCCTTATAGCCGTCGTGGGTGAAGTTCGACCGGGCCTCGCCGACCTTCGCCGCCTGGCCCAGATCGCGGGTCGCGGGCGGCGTGCGGTCGAGGTCGCGCAAAGCGTCCATCACCCGTTCGGCCGATTGCGCATAGGCCGCCCGCGCCGAAACGCCCCCGGTCTTCCAGGCAGGCGACACCAGGGTCACCTCGCCCTTCACCCCGTCCAGGACCGCGACGACCGAGGGGCGCATCAGCACCGCGTCGGGCAGGCCGAGCGGATCGGCGGGCACGTTCGGCAACCGCTCGACCAGGCGGATCATGTCGTAGCCGAGATAGCCATAAAGCCCCGCCGCCGCCGGGGGCAGATCCTCCGGCAGGTCCAGCCGGCATTCCGCGATCAGCGCGCGCAGGGTGTCGAGCGGATGGCCATCCAGCGGCGTGAAGGCGGTCGTGTCGAAGCGCGCCTCGCGGTTGATCCGGCTTTGCGCGCCATGGCATTGCCAGATCAGATCCGGCTTCATCCCGATCATCGAATAGCGCCCGCGCACCTCGCCCCCGGTCACGGATTCGAGGATGAAGCTGTCGGTCCCGGCCTCGGTCAGTTTCAGCATCAGACTGACCGGCGTGTCGAGATCGGCGGCGAGGCGGGTATAGACGAGCTGGTTCTCGCCCGCGTTCCAGCCACGCTCGAAGGTGTCAAAATCCGGGAAGATCGCCATGGCGGGCTCAGTTTATCTGGGTGAGGATCGATTCGATCGCGGGCTGGTCTATGGTGACGCGCTGCTCCTGGCTGAGCCACAGCGACCAGAGCGCCAAGGCATCCTCGGAGAGGCCCTGTTCGATCTGGGCGTCGATCGCCTGACGCAGGGCGGTCGCATCCGGCCCGTCGGCCACGGCCGGGATCGCCGCATCCACGCGGACGACGGCGGTATAGCCGGGGGTGGAGATCACGCGGACATCGCCCTCGGCCATCCTGAAGATGTCGGCCATCAGATCGGCCGGCGCGCCCTCGATATTGCCCTCGCGGGGAAGCTGCGCGGTCACATCTACGATGCCGAAGCTGCGGAGCGGCTGGCCGCCCTCGACCGCCGCCTTGACCTCGATGGCGCGGGCGTCAAGTGCCTTGGCTAGCGCATCGGCCTTCCATGCAGCCTCGACCTTCGGTCTGGCGGTGTCAAACGGGACTGGAGCCTCGGGCACGGCGCCCTTGACCTCGATCACTGCGAGGCCGCCGTCCTCCAGCGTCACCGCCTCGGGGAAGTCCCCCTCCTGCGCGGCATCTGCGGCGGCGCGGAAGGCGGGCGAGGCCGCGATCGGGTCATTGTCTTCGGCGCCGGGGGCATAGTCGAACTGGCCGGGACGCATCCCCTGCTCTTTGGCCAGATCGTCCAGCGTCGCGCCACCGGCAAGGGCGTCGTCCACCGCCTCGACCTTGCCTTCGACCTCCTTGCGGGCGGCATCGGCACGCGCCTCGGTCGCGAGTTCGTCCTTCACCTGGTCGAAGGTGGTTTCCTGCGGCGCGAGGATCGCGTTCATGCGGAAAAGCGCAGGGCCAAGGTCAGACATCAGCGGTCCGACCACGCCCGGCTCGGCCAGCGCGAAGATCGCATCGCCCGCGGCGCCAAGCTCGCCCTGCGCCACATCGCCGAGGTCCACGTCGTCGAGCGACAGGCCGCGCTCGGCGACGATAGCGTCGAACGGCGTGCCGGCGTCGATCTTCGCCTTCGCCGCCTCGGCGGTCGCCGCGTCGGGGAAGACCAGTCGCTCGACCAGGCGCTTTTCGGGCTGGATATACTGGTCGCGACGCTGGTCATAAAGCGCGCGCACCGCCGCATCGTCGAGCGCGACCTTATCCTCGATCTCGGACGGGATCAGCGCGGCATAGGCGATGGTCTTGGCGGCGGGGCGGGTGAAATCGGCGGTATGAGCGTCATACCAAGCGCGCAGATCCGCCTCGGTCGGGGCGGGGACGGGGGCGGGCAGATCCGCCTCGGCCAAGCGCAGCACCGAAACCGCCCGCCGCTCGCCCATCCAGGTGTAAAGCGTATCGCTCAGCGCCGCCGGCGCGACGAAGCCGCCGCGCACCGCCCCCGTAAGGAGGCTGCGCGCCATGTCGTCGCGCAACTGCGTCTCGAACCGGGCCTCGGTCAGGTTGTTGCGTTGCAGGGTGAAGGCATAGGTGTCGCGGTCGAACTTGCCGGTCGGGCCGGAAAACGAACTCATGCCGGTGATGGCCGAGGCCACGACCGCATCGCCGACCGAGACGCCGAGCCGGTCGGCCTCGGCATCCTGGGCGGCCATGTCGACCAGGCTGGCGATCACCTGGCGGTCGATGCCGAAGGCGCGGGCCTGGGCGGCACTGACCGGCTGGCCGAACTGCTGCGACAGCGCGTTCAACTGCTGTTGAAATTGCCGGGCGTAGTCGTTGGCCGAAATCTCGCGCCCGCCGACGCGGGCCACGACCGAGGTGCCGCCACCGAAATTCTCGATCCCGAAGCCGCCGAGGCCGAGGATCACCATCGCCATCATGCCCCAGACGGCGACCTCGCCGGCCTTGAACTTCTTCTTGCGCGGGGTCTCGGGGTCTTTCGCCATGGATCAGCCTTCGTGGTCTGGACGCATCGGCGCCTGTCTAGAGAAG
>JAATGA010000325.1 GCA_015654855.1 Rhodobacterales bacterium | reverse complement strand
CGAAGCGCAGATCCTGACCCGGGCTGGCAGGGGAGCGCAGACCCCGGCAGGGAAATACAGGGTGGGTGCCGCTTCGTGCGGGCGGTCTGGTCCTGCAATTGCCCCGATCTGTCGGGGCGAGGCTTCGCGCGGGGCTTGCTGCGGCGGGAACCGGGCGCGCCCCTGTGGCGTTGCGCGCTGCGGAGGAAGGGCTCTGAGGACCGTTCAGTCCTGACCCGCTGCCGTATCCGCCCCGCGCCGGATCAGGTGTTCGGTGACGGGTCCCGAGGCGCTGTCTCCGCCGGGCGACGCGGAAAGATAGGCGTGCCCGGCTTCGGCGCAGAAATGCGGCAGGTCCACCGTCGCCATCCGGTCGGTCGCCCGCACCCGCAGCAGCGCGCCGGGGGGCATGGCGCGCAAGGCTTTGGCCGCGCGCAGCACGGGCAGGGGGCAAAGCAACCCCTCGCAGTCGATCACTCTGGCAGTGGTTTCCGGTTCCATGCGGCCCTGATACATCACGCCACGGCGATGTGACAGCCTGACCCGGTGACGCGAGGGCGGCGGGGCGCTATGACGGGGCAGCAAGGGGACCCCATGGCCGGAATTGAAATCATCGACGCCTCGCTTTTGCCGGCCATGCTGGTGGCGCTGCTTGGTGGCGTGCTGTCGTTCCTTTCGCCCTGCGTGCTGCCCATCGTGCCGCCCTACCTCGCCTATATGGGCGGGATCAGCATGGGCGAGATGAAGGGCGACGCCCGCGTCCGGCGTCGCGTTCTGCTGCCGGCGTTGTTCT
The DNA here is from genome assembly GCA_015654855.1 of Rhodobacterales bacterium. Lineage (GTDB taxonomy): Bacteria > Pseudomonadota > Alphaproteobacteria > Rhodobacterales > Rhodobacteraceae > JAATGA01. Next base: position 4,629 of record JAATGA010000325.1, on the reverse strand, counting down.
TCGTGCTGGGCCTGTCGACGGTGTTCCTGCTGCTCGGCTTCACCGCCTCGGCCTTCGGCGCGTTCTTTTTACAACATCAGGTGACCTTTACCCGGATCTCGGGCCTGGTGGTCATCATCTTCGGCCTGCATTTCCTCGGGCTGATCCGCATCCCGATCCTGAACCGCGAGGCGCGGATGGATGCGCAGACGCAAGGCGGGTCGGCCTTCGGGGCCTATGTGCTGGGCCTCGCCTTCGCCTTCGGCTGGACGCCCTGCATCGGCCCGCAACTGGGCGCGATCCTCAGCCTCGCGGCGCAGGAGGCGAGCCTGCCGCGCGGCACGCTGCTGCTCGGGGTCTATGCCCTGGGCCTCGGCCTGCCGTTCCTGCTGGCCGCGCTGTTCATCGAGCGCGCCATGGGCCTGATGACCCGCATCAGGCCCTATATGCGCCGCATCGAACAGGCGATGGGGCTGCTGCTGATCGTCGTGGGTCTGGCCATGCTGACCGGGGCCTTCACGGCCTTCGCGTTTTTCCTGGTGGAAAACCTGCCGTTCCTTGGCCAACTCGGTTAACCTTTCGCCCTGATATTGCCCGAAACCGGGCCGATCATCGCGCGGGCGGAGGGACATGAAGCCATGAGCCGGGTCGAGGACATCACGGGCACCGAACCCGCCGGCGGGCAGCGCCCGTTCCGGCGGCGGGTGTTCTACATCCCCGGCTACGACCCGATCCACCCGCGCCGCTACCGCGAGCTTTACCGCAGGGAAGGCGCGGCCCAGGCGGCGATTTCCGGCTATCAGATCGGTTTGCAGCCGAAGAAGGTCGCGGGCCCCTATGGCTGGCGCGTGACCAGCCGGATCGACGGCGCGGATACGGTCGCCGATGTCGAGGTGCTGGTCTGGTCCGACATCGTGCGCGATTCCATGGCCCAGGGGATCGGCGCGACCTATGGCCAGCTTGTCCGCACGGCCTGGGCCTATATCGGCTCGGGCGCGCTGTTCCGGCTGATGCGGCTGCGCAAGGGGCCGATGATCGCGGCGCTTTATCCGATCGTCATGCTGCTGGCGCAACTGGCCGTCGCGGTGGCGGCGGGTTGGGGGGCGGCCGTGCTGACGGCGCGCTGGCTGCCTTGGTGGTGCGGCATCCTGCCGGCCCTGCTGATCGCATACGGGCTGCTGCGCTGGTTCCGGTCGAAGGACCACAGGCTTTTCGCCTATTACCTGATGCACGACTATGCCTATGCCGCTTGGTCGAAAGGCGCCAATCCGCCCGAGCTTGAAGGGCGGATGGCCGGTTTCGCCAAATCGGTGGGCGAGGCTTTGCGGGGCGATTACGACGAGGTGCTGGTCGTCGGCCATTCCTCGGGGGCGCATCTGGGGGTGTCGATCCTGTCGGATCTGATCCGCGCCGGCCTGCCGGCAGGCGGCCCGGCGCTGGCCTTCCTGTCGCTGGGGCAGGTGGTGCCGATGGTGTCCTTTCTGCCGCGCGCCAGGCGGCTCAGGGGCGATCTGCACTATCTGTCGCAGCGGCAGGAACTGACCTGGGTCGATGTGACCGCTCCCGGCGACGGCTGCGCCTTCGCGCTTTGCGATCCGGTGGCGGTTTCGGGCGTCGCGCCGCCGGCGCAAAGATGGCCGCTGATCCTGTCGGCGGCCTTTACCCAAACCCTGTCGCCCGAGCGATGGAAGGCGCTGCGCTGGCGGTTCTTTCGCCTGCATTTCCAGTATCTGTGCGCCTTCGACCGGCCGGGGGATTACGACTACTTCCGCATCACTGCCGGCGCGCAGACGCTGGCCGACCGCTATGCCGGTCGCGCCCCGTCGAAAAGCCGCATTGACCGCGCCGTCAACCGCTATACCACGATGGCATGACCTCGCCGAAGCCCCCCTCCCGCCCCGACAGGGTGTCGCTGTGGCGATACATCCGCCTGTTCCGCCAGGACATCCTGTCGGCGCAGCCCGCGCGGCTCTACCGCGCCTGGATGGCCGAGTTCCGCACGCCATTCTTCCGCAGCTATCTGTGCAACGACCCGGCTCTGGTCGACCGCGTGCTGAAGGAACGGCCCGACGATTTCCCGAAATCCGACCGCATCCGCGCGGGGCTGGAGCCTTTGCTGGGCAATTCCGTCTTCGTCACCAATGGCGAGGTGTGGAAGCGGCAGCGCCGGATCATCGACCCGGCCTTCGAGGGCGGGCGGCTGCGCGACACCTTTCCGGCGATGTGGGCGGCGGGGCAGGCGGCGGTCGCCCGGTTGGCGGCCGCCTCGGACAGCGCGTCGGGTCCCGGCTCCGAGGGTGGCCCTGTCGAGATCGAAGAGCAGATGAGCCACGCCGCCGCCGACGTGATCTTCCGAACCCTGTTCTCGATCCCGATAGAGCACGAGGTCGCGACGCGGGTCTTCCACGAATTCCGGGTCTATCAGCGGACGCAGCCGATCCTGAACCTTGCCGCCTTTCTGCCGGTGCCGCGCTGGTTCCCGCGCTTTTACCGGCGGGGCACGAAACGGTCGGCAGCGGTGATCCGGGGGCTGATCACCGGGCTTTGCCGCGACCGGGCGGGCGAGATCGCGGCAGGCACCGCGCCCGACGATCTGGCGACCAAGATCATGCGGACCGCCGATCCCGAAACCGGCGAGCGGTTCGGGACCGGCGAGATGGTTGACCAGGTGGCGATCTTCTTCCTGGCCGGGCACGAGACCTCCGCCTCGGCCCTGGCCTGGGCGCTGTATCTGCTGGCGATATACCCGGATGTGCAGGAAAAGGTCGCGGCGGAGGCGGCCGCTTTGGGCGACACACCCGAGTTCGCGGCGCTGAGCCGGCTGAAATACACCCGCGACGTGTTTCGCGAGGTGCTGCGGCTCTATCCGCCGGTGCCGATGATGGTGCGCGAGAATACCTGCCCCGAGGATTTCCGGGGTCGCGACGTCGCGCCCGGCGCGCAGGTCGTGCTGTCGCAATGGCATCTGCACCGGCACGAACGCATCTGGCCGAAGCCCGACGATTTCGACCCCGACCGCTGGGGCCGCGAGGAAAACCGGGCCTGTGCACGCGACGCCTATATGCCGTTTTCCGCCGGCCCCCGCGTCTGCACCGGGGCGGGTTTCGCGATGGTCGAGGGCGTCCTGCTGCTGGCGATGCTGGCGCGCGCCTTCCGGTTCCGGCCCGTAGAGGGGCCGCAGCCGGTGCCGGTCGCGCATCTTACGGTGCGGGCCAAAGACGGCATCCCCCTGCGGGTCGAGCGGCGATAGCTGGCCATCCGGCTGGCGCGTGGCTGGAAAAGGAGGGCTTTGCCTGCGCTGTCGCTGGCCCGTGGGCTGGCTCAAGGGGGCTGGCGCGGGACAATGTGGTGTATGGATCCCGGTGGGCTTGCGGTCCGGCTGGCCTGAGGGGCTGGCTGTTGCTGGCGGGGGATCGGTGCGTGCTGGCTGGCTGCCTTTTCGGTCGCTTGCTTGCTCGCTTGCCACGGAACATAGGCCACGGGGATGTCGCAGAACATGCGACAGCAGCGCCCGAGTGTTTTTCTCAGGTGTCGCAAGCGGAAAAGCCGTCATGGGGCCGCGGCGCAACGCCGCAGCACCGCGACGTCAGAGAATCGACGATGGCGCGCCGCCCTCGAAACGGTTTTCTTCCGAGTAGCTGCAGGGCGCTTCCTGCATTTCGAGGTGCAGCCGATCCCCGGTATACGGGTGCGCGCGGGCCAGATCCTCGTCGAAGTCGATGCCGAGTCCCGGCGCCTCGGGCGGCAGGATATAGCCGCCTTCCCATCTGATCGAATTGCGGATGAGTTTCAGATGGAATGCGCCCCCCGTCTCGATCGTCTCGGCGATCAGCAGGTTGGGGATCGAGGTGGCGAAGTGGATGTTCGCCGCCCATTCCACCGGGCCGGCATAAAGGTGCGGCGCCATTTCGGCATTGAAGATCTCGGCCATGGCGGCGATCTTCTTCGCCTCCCATATGCCGCCGACGCGGCCCAGGGCGGGTTGCAGGATCTTCACCCCGCCAAGCCGCAGCAGCGCGCCGAACTCGGCCTTGGTGGTCAGTCGTTCCCCGGTGGCGAGCGGCACGCGGACGGATTTCGCCACCTCGGCGAATTCGTGCAGGTTGTCGGGGGGAACGGGTTCCTCATACCACAGCGGGTTATAGGGCTCCAAAGCCTGGCCGAGGCGGATCGCGCCGGCGGTGGTGAACTGGCCGTGGGTGCCGAACAGCAGATCGGCGCGGTCGCCCACAGCCTCGCGGATAGACTTGCAGAAGGCGACGGATCGGGTGATGTCCGACATGGCCGGCTGATGCCCGCCGCGAATGGTATAGGGGCCGGCGGGGTCGAATTTCAGCGCGGTGAAGCCCTGGTCCACGAAACGCAGCGCCGCCCCGGCTGCCGCCTCGGGGCTGACCCAGAACTCTGCGGATTCCTGGCCCGGCTCGGGGTAGAGGTAGGTATAGCTGCGGATGCGGTCGTTCATGCGCCCGCCGAGCAGGGCCCAGACCGGGCGATTGCGCGCCTTGCCCAGGATGTCCCAGCAGGCGATCTCCAACCCGGAAAAGGCGCCGATGACCGTGGGATCGGGGCGTTGGGTGAAGCCGGCGGAATAGGCGCGGCGGAACATCAGCGCAATGTTTTCGGGGGTTTCTCCCTCCATATGGCGGG
>JAATGA010000328.1 GCA_015654855.1 Rhodobacterales bacterium | reverse complement strand
TGACCTTGAAGTCGGCGACCTTGAACGGCCCGGTGCCGACGGGGCCGAAGTTCGCCGAGGTGCATTCCGGCGCCTTGGAGCCCAGGCATTCGGCGAACTGCGCCTTTTGCAGCAGCGGCGACATCGAGCCGACGAAGGCCATATAGGGGTTCGGCTTCGGCGCGGAGAAGGTGACCCTGATCGTCAGCGGATCGACCGCCTCGACCGATTTCACGCCCTCATAGCGGGCAAGCTGGGCGCAGCCGCCCTCGGGGTGCATACAATATTCGGCGGTGAAAACCGCGTCCGCCGAGGTCACGTTGGTGCCGTCGGACCATTTCAGATCCGGTTTCAGCTTCCAGGTGATCGAGGTGAAATCTGCCGCGACTCCGCCGTTTTCGACCGTGGGGATCTCGGTGACGAGACGCGGGAAAAGGTCGCCCTTCTCGTCATATCCGGCCAGCGGCTCCAGCACGAGCGACGAGGATTCGACATCCTTGGTGCCCGAGGACAGATAAGGGTTCAGGATCGACGGGGCCTGATAATAGATCACCTTCACTTCGCCGTCCGAGCCGCGTTCGGCGAAGGCGGCCGGGGCGAGGGCGATTGCCGCACCTGCGCCCAAAAGCAGGGTCTTGAGTTTCATGCGTCTCTCCTTGTTGGAAATTTTTTGCACAGCCTGCGCAATCCGCCGCATCCGCACCGGTCCGTTCCTGGGGCGTTGGCAGAGGTGTGGGGCAGGGCTGGTCCCTTTTTTCAGGATTCGTGCTTCGGGGTCGTCGGTTCGGTTCGGATGGGCGTAACAGGCCCGTGACGCAGCATCTGCGCAACTCCGATCAAAAGGCAAGTCTCTTGTAATGGTCACAAAGCGGGCGTTTTTTCTCTGCCTGCCGGAAAGGCGCCTTTGCGGGCCGCCGCCGGATTTGACTTCGCCCGACCGCTGGCGCAGCCTCGCCGTGTAAATGATTTGCAAAACGGACGAGGCCCCAATGCTCGACGCCCCGCTGCTCCGCATCGAAAACCTGCGTGTCGGGTTTATGACGCATGACGGCAAGGTGCCGGGGGTCAAGGATGTGTCCTTTTCCATCGACCCGGGCGAATGCGTCTGCGTCGTCGGGGAATCGGGGTCGGGCAAGTCGGTCTCCTCGCTGTCGGTGATGCGCCTCGTCGAATACGGCGGCGGCGAGATCGAGGCCGGGCACATCCTCTTCACCCGCAAATCGGGCGAGGTTGAGGATCTGACCACCACCTCGGCGGCGAGGATGCGCGACATTCGCGGCAACGAGATCGGCATGATCTTTCAGGAGCCGATGACGGCGCTGAACCCGGTTTTCACCATAGGCGAACAACTGACCGAGGGGCTGCGCGTCCACCGCGGCATGACCCGCGCCCAGGCCGGGGCGCGGGCGCTGGAACTGCTGACCATGGTCAGGCTGTCCGAGCCGGAGCGCCGGATGACGCAATATCCGCATGAATTGTCGGGCGGGATGCGCCAGGGGGTGGTGATCGCCATCGCGCTGGCCTGCGAGCCGCGCCTGCTGATCTGCGACGAGCCGACGACCGCGCTCGACGTGACGATCCAGGCCGAGATCCTCGCCCTGATCGACGAGCTGAAGCGCGAGCATGGCGCGGCGGTGCTGTTCATCACCCATGACATGGCGGTGGTGGCGCAGATGGCCGACCGGGTGGTCGTGATGTTTCGCGGCAACAAGGTCGAAGAGGGGACGGCAGCCGAAATCTTCGAGAACCCGCAGCACCCCTATACCCGCGCGCTGATCGCCGCCGTGCCGCGCCTGGGCGAGATGGCCGACAAGGCCTTCCCCGAGCCGATGAAGCTTTTGTCCCGCGACGGGACCGAGATTCCGGTGCCGGAAATCAGGCCGCGCCCCGAATCGGCGACGAAGGTCCTGCTCGACGTGCAGCACCTGACGACGCGGTTTCCCGTCCGCGCCGGGCTGTTCCGCAAGCATGTGGCCAATGTCCATGCGGTCGAGGATGTGTCCTTCCGCATCATGGCCGGCGAGACGCTCAGCCTGGTGGGCGAATCCGGCTGCGGAAAATCGTCCTGCGGGCGGTCGATCCTGCGCCTGGTGGAACCGACGAGCGGCAAGGTCTGGCTCGACGGCACCGATGTCTCGACGCTGAACGACACGCAGTTGCGTGCCGCGCGGGCCGATATGCAGATGATCTTTCAGGACCCCTTCGCCAGCCTGAACCCCAGGATGAAGCTGGCCGATCAGGTGGCCGAGCCTTTGTGGAACTACGGCGTCAAGGATGTCGGGGACAAGGTCGCGACGCTGTTCGACCGGGTGGAACTGCCGCGCAGTTTCCTCGGCCGCTTCCCGCACGAGATGTCGGGCGGGCAGCGGCAGCGGGTCGCCATCGCCCGCGCCCTGGCGCTGAACCCGAAACTGGTGGTGGCGGACGAGGCGGTCTCGGCGCTGGACGTGTCGGTGCGCGCGCAGGTTCTGAACCTGCTGCTGGAGTTGCAAAGCGACCTTGGCATCTCGCTTCTGTTCATCAGCCACGACATGGCGGTGGTCGAGCGGGTCAGCCACCATGTCGGCGTGATGTATCTGGGCCGGATCGTCGAGATCGGCCCCCGCGCCGCGATCTTCGCCAATCCGTCGCACCCCTATACCCGCTCGCTGCTGTCCGCCGTGCCGATCGCCGATCCGCGCAAGCGGCGGCTCAGGGGCGACATCGCGCATAAACCCATCTCCTCGCCGATCCATCCGGTCGGCTACGAGCCCAAAGCCTCGGCCTATACCGAGGTTTCCCCCGGACATTTCGTGCTTCAGGACTGAACAGATGACTGCCCATGCCCGCGAGATCCTCGACCGTCTGGTCGGGTTCCGCACCGTTTCGCGCGACCCGAACCTCGATTTGGTGGATTGGGTCGAGGATTACCTGGCCGGATATGGGGTCGCGTCCCACCGCGTCTGGAACGCCGAGCGGACGAAGGCCGCGCTTTACGCGAATGTCGGGCCGGAAGTTATTGGTGGTGTTGTTCTTTCCGGTCACACGGATGTCGTCCCGGTGGACGGGCAGGACTGGTCCTCCGACCCCTGGACGGTGACGGAGCGCGAAGGGCGGCTCTACGGCCGGGGCTGCGCCGATATGAAGGGATTCGACGCGCTGGCCCTGGCAGCGGTGCCTCTGGCGCTGAAATCCGGGATCAGGCGGCCGTTGCAGATCGCGCTGTCCTACGACGAGGAACTGGGCTGCACCGGCGCGCCGCCGATGATCGCCGAGATGGCGCGCACCCTGCCCAAGGCCGGGGCCGTCGTGGTGGGCGAGCCGTCGACGATGAACCTGGTCGACGGGCACAAGGGCGGCCACGGCCTGGCTATCGACGTGCGGGGGTATGAGGTCCATTCCTCGATCATGCACACCGGGGTCAGCGCGGTGATGCTGGGGGCGCGGCTGATCGACTGGGCCAACCGGGTGAACGAGGAAAACCGCGCCAAGACCGTCACGCCGCTGGCTGCGATGTTCGACCCCTCGTGGACGACGCTGCATGTCGGCACGATCCGGGGTGGCACCGCCGGCAATATCACCGCGAAGGATTGCAGCTTCGACCTCAGCTTCCGCGTGGTGCCGGGCGAGGACCCTGAGGCCTGGCTCGCCCGCCTGGATGCCGAGATCGCGCGGCTGAACGCCGAGACGAGGGCGATCAGGCCCGATGCGGGAATATCCCGTATCATCAAATACTTCGTCCCGCCTCTTGTGCCGGATCATGAGGGAGCGGCCGAGGCATTGATCCGCCGGATCACCGGGCAGAACTCGGCCCGCGTCGTCAGCTACGGCACCGAGGCCGGGCAGTTCCAGGCCGAGGGCTATTCGGCCGCCGTCTGCGGGCCCGGCGACATCGCCCAGGCCCATCAGCCCGACGAATGGATCGCCGTCAGTCAGTTTGCCGAGGGCTGGCGGTTCATGGAACGTCTGGTGGCGGAGTTGGCACAATGACATTCCCGATCACGGACGAAAGCCCGGTCCGCTTCGCCGGTCCGCTGCCCGAGGCCTGCGACGTTGTGGTCGTCGGTGGCGGTATCATCGGCGTGATGACCGCCTGGTATCTGGCAGCCCAGGGGCAGAAGGTCGTCCTTTGTGAAAAGGGCCGGATCGCGGGCGAGCAATCCTCGCGCAACTGGGGCTGGGTCCGCCAGCAGGGCCGCGACTTCGGCGAGTTGCCGATCGCGATGGAGGCGTTGCGGATCTGGGCCGATCTGTCGGAAAAGCTGCCTCAGCTCGGCTTTCGCCGCAAGGGCGTGCTTTATGCCGGGCGGGACGAGGCAAAGATTGCCGTCTTCGAATCCTGGCTTGCCCGCGCCAGGGGGTTCGGCATCGACAGCCGGATGCTGACGGCTAATGCGACGCGCGAACTTGTTGGATCAACTGTATGGAAAGGCGCGCTTTTTACTCCATCCGATGGTATGGCGGAGCCTTGGGCCGCCGTGCCCGCCCTGGCCGGAGTGCTGGCCGAAACCGCGACGATCCGCGAGGCCTGCGCGGTGCGCGCGCTGGACATCGCGGGCGGCCGGATCGCCGGGGTCGTCACAGAGCATGGCCGCATCCGGGCCGGGCGGGTGGTGGTGGCGGGGGGCGCCTGGTCCTCGCTGCTGCTGCGCGCGCATGGGGTGAAGATCCCGCAGCTTTCGGTTCTGGCCTCGGTCGCACGGACCGAGCCGGTCGAGGTGGCGTATGAGGGCGGGCTGTCGGATACCGAATTCAGCTATCGCCGCCGGGCCGATGGCGGGCTGTCCCTTGCGGGGGGAAGCCATAATTTCCACATCGGGCCAGATGCTTTCCGGCATTTCCTCGCCTATCTTCAGACATTGCGCAGCGACTGGCGCGCGACGCATTTCCGACCCTTCGCGCCGAAAGGCTACCCCGATGCCTGGGGCACGCCGCGCCGTTGGCCCGAGGGCGCGCCAAGCCCGTTCGAGGCCATCCGCATCCTGAATCCCCCGCCGCATCTGCCGACGCTGAACCGTGCCGCCGCAGGTTATGCGCGGGCCTTTCCAAAGGCGGGCAAGCTGCGGCTCGCCACGACCTGGGCCGGGATGATCGACACGATGCCCGACATCGTGCCGGTGGTCGATCACGCGCCGATCCCCGGTCTGACCATCGCGACCGGCATGGCGGGGCACGGCTTCGGCATTGGCCCGGGCATGGGGCGCGTGGTGGCCGATCTGGTCCAGGGTCGCGACACCGGGCACGATCTGAGCCGGTTCCGCTTTGCCCGGTTCACCGATGGCAGCCCGATCGTGCAGGGCCCGACGCTCTGACAGGCGGGCTGACAGGCGGGGCGCAATGATGAATGTGCGATTCGGCTTTCGGCTGATCCAGATCAAGGCGCGGGCGCGCCGCGACGCCTAGTCTGGGTCATCATCGGCCAGACGAGAGGCAAGCCATGCGCCTGACCACCAGAACCAGCCTTGCGATGCGGACGCTTATGTTTTGCGCGTCGAACCCCGGACGCATCGTCCGCAAGCACGAGATCGCCGCCGCCTGCAACGCGTCCGAGAATCACCTCGCGCAGGTGATCCATCACCTGGCGCTCAAGGGCTATCTGCACACTTTGCGCGGCCGGTCGGGCGGGCTGGAGCTTGGCCGCCCGGCGACCGGCATCACCGTCGGCGATGTCTTCCGCGATTTCGAGGCCTGCCTGCCGTTTTCGGAATGCTTCGGATCGCCGGAGGAAAACTCCTGCCCGCTGGCCGGGGTCTGCCGGCTGCAATGCGTGCTGGCCGAGGCGCTCGCGGCGTTTTATGCCCGGCTCGACCAGACGACCCTGGCCGATCTGGTCGACGGCAACACCGACCTGCAACAGATGCTCGCGGTCGCCTGATCAGGCGCAGCAGCGGGCGTCTGACAGGCCGTTCAGGATCGGGCAGTCGGGTCGCCCGTCGCCGGCGCAGGCGTGGACCAGTTCGGTCAGCGTCGCCTGCATGGCGCGCAACTCGGCGATCTTGGCCTCGATCCGGGTCAGATGCGCCTCGGCCACCGCCTTCACATCCGCTGAGGCGCGGGCCTTGTCCTCGTAAAGCGCCAGCAGCACCCGGCAATCCTCGATGGAGAACCCCAGCGAACGCGCGCGGCCGAGGAAGGCGAGCTTGTGCAGGTCGGTTTCGCGAAAGGCGCGATAGCCGTTGGCGGAGCGTTGCGGACGGATCAGCCCGATCTCCTCGTAATAGCGGATGGTCTTGGCGGGCAGTCCGGCGCGGGTGGCGACTTCCTTGATGTTCACGGGCGATCCTCCGTCCTGGGCATCGGTTTCAGGCGGCGCAGGCGCAGCGCGTTCGACAGCACGAATACCGAGGACAGCGCCATCGCCCCCGCCGCCAGCATCGGCGAAAGCTGCGGGCCGCCGAAGGGGACCAGCACCCCGGCCGCGACGGGGATCAGCGCGACGTTGTAGCCGAAGGCCCAGACCAGGTTCTGGCGGATGTTCTTCATCACTGCGCGCCCGACATTGATCGCATCGACGACGCCGCGCGGATCGCCGGTCATCAGCACCACATCGCCCGCCTCAATCGCGACATCGGTGCCGGTGCCCATGGCGATGCCGACATCGGCGGCGGCGAGGGCGGGGGCGTCGTTGATCCCGTCGCCGACGAAGACCGTGCCGCGACCGAGCGCGCCGACGGCCTCGCTCTTGCCCTCGGGCAGGATGCCGGCGCGCACGTCGGTCAGACCGAGGTCGCGGCCGATGGCCCCGGCGGTCAGGGCATTGTCGCCACTGATCATAATGGTCCCGAGGCCAAGCCGCCCCAGTTCCGCGATGGTCGCCCGCGCGCCCGGTTTCACCCGGTCGGCGACGGCGATCAGGCCCGAGGCCTTGCCGCCCGCGCCGATGAAGATCAGGCTTTCCCCCCGCGCCGCCACCGCGTCGGAAGCTTGTTGCAATGCCGGGGCGAGGTCGGGGAACAGCCGGGCCGAGCCGACCTGGACCATGACGCCGCCGACCTGCGCCTCTGCCCCCTTGCCGGGGATGGCGGTGAAACCGGTGGCCGGTTCCGGGGGCAGGCCGCGCGCCGCCGCCTCGTCCAGCACGGCGCGGGCGAGCGGGTGTTCGGATCCCGCCTCGACCGCCGCCGCCTGGGCGAGGATCGCGCCCTCATTCTCAGCTGTCGTGGTGATCGACACCACGCGGGGATGCCCCTCGGTCAGCGTGCCGGTCTTGTCGAAGCCGATGCGCCGCGCCTCGTCCAGCCGCTGCAAGGCTTCGCCCCGGCGGAAGAGGACGCCCATCTCGGCCGCGCGGCCGGTGCCGACCAGGATCGAGACCGGGGTGGCAAGGCCCATGGCGCAGGGACAGGCGATGATCAGGACCGAAACCCCGGCGATCAGCGCCTCGGCAAGGCCGGGACCGAAGACCAGCCACAGCCCCACCGTCACCGCTGCGGCCAGCATGACGGCGGGCACGAACCACAAAGTGATCCGGTCGATCAGGCCCTGGACCGGCAGCTTCGATCCTTGCGCCTCTTCCACCAGGCGGGTGATGCGGGCGAGCACCGTGGCCTCGCCCGTCGCGGTCACCGCCATGATCAGACCGCCCGCGCCGTTGACCGTGCCGCCGGTCAGCCGGTCGCCCGTGGCCTTGGCGACGGCGAGGGGCTCGCCCGTCAGCATGGACTCGTCCACCGCCGACGTGCCGCTTTCGACGGTTCCGTCCGCCGGAATGCGCTCGCCCGGGCGGATCTGCACCTGGTCGCCGGGGGCGAGGTCGGCCACCGCCACATCCTCGGCCGCGCCGGTGGCGTCGAGTCTGCGGGCGGTCGAGGGTTGCAGCCCCGCCAGCCGCGCGATGGCTGCCCCGGCGCGGCCCCGCGCCCTGGCTTCCAGCGCGCGGCCAAGCAGGATCAGCACGACGATGACCGCCGCCGCCTCGAAGTACACCGCGCGGGACTCGGGCGGGATCAGCCCCGGCGCCAGCGCCACCACCGCCGAATAGCCGAAGGCGGCGAGCGTGCCGACCGCGACGAGGCTGTTCATATCCGGCGCGCCATGGGCCAGCGCAGGCAGGCCATGCGCAAAGAACCGCCGCCCCGGAAAGGCCAGCACCAGCGCGGTCAGCACCATCTGCGTTTGCCACAGCGGCCCGGTGCCGACAGCCATATAAAGCCAGTGGTGAAAGGCCGGCCAGATATGCCCGCCCATTTCGGTCACGAAAACCGGCAGGGTCAGCGCCGCCGCCAGGATCGTGTCGCGCCAGAGCGTGCCCTCTTCGGCATCCTCATTGTGGTCGGCGCTGTGCTTGACGGGATGCGCCTCGTATCCGGCCCTGGTCACGGCCTTGACCAGGGCGTCGGGGGCCGCGCCCCCCTCCCACAGGGTCACCCGCGCCTGGCGGGTGGCGAGGTTCACCGTCGCTTCCGCGACGCCGGGCTGCGCC
>JAATGA010000089.1 GCA_015654855.1 Rhodobacterales bacterium | reverse complement strand
TTCCAACCACGATGTCGCGCGCCATGCGACCAGATGGGCGGAATACGGCGCCTCGGTCGAGGATGTGGCGCGGCTCGCGGCGGCGATGCTTTTGTCCTTCGAGGGGTCCGTCTGCCTTTATCAGGGCGAAGAGGTCGGCCAGACCGAGACCGAGCTTGCCTTCGGGGAACTGACCGACCCGCGCGGCATCCGGCTCTGGCCCGGCGAAAAGGGGCGCGACGGCTGCCGGACGCCGATGTGCTGGGACGGCGGCTGGCAGGGCGGCTTTTCCACCGGCCATCCCTGGTTGCCGGTCAAGCCGCCGCAACTGGCCCATAACGTGGCCGCGCAAGAGGGAATCGCCGGTTCGGTGCTGGAAACCTATCGCGAGATCCTGGCCCTGCGCCGCGCCGCGCCCGCGCTGCACCTTGGCAAGATGCGGTTCCTGGATCTGCCCGAGCCGCTGCTCGCCTTTACCCGGGCGGCGACGGGTCAGGTGCTCGCCTGCGTGTTCAACCTGTCGGCCATACCGCAGCGGCTGAAGGCCGGGGGCCTCGGTGCGCCGCTTGCCGCATCGCGCGGGGTGGCGCTGTCCGGCGGGGATCTGGAGATCGCGGCGAATGGCTATGGCTGGCTGCCCCTGACGGGCGAGGTGGTACTGGAGGCCTGATCGGGGTCAGACCGGCGGCAACGACCAGTCGACCGGCGCCCTGCCCTGCGCGACCAGCCAGGCGTTGACCTGCGAGAAATGCCGGCAGCCGAAGAAGCCGCGATAAGCGGCCAGCGGCGACGGATGCGGCGCAGTCAGCACCAGATGCCGCCCCGCATCGACAAAGCCCGCCTTGCGCAATGCCGGTTTGCCCCAAAGCAGAAAGGCCACCGGCTGGGCTCGTGCGGCGACGGCGCGGACGGCGGCGTCGGTCAGCGCCTCCCACCCGCGGTTCTGGTGGGCGCCGGGCTTGCCCTCTTCGACCGTCAGCACGTCGTTCAGCAGCAGCACGCCTTGCCGCGCCCAATGTTCCAGACACCCATGGGCGGGCCGGGGCAGGCCGAGGTCGGTCTCGATCTCTTTGAAGATATTGGCCAGCGACGGCGGCACCCGCACATCCGGGCGGACCGAAAAGGCCAGACCATGCGCCTGACCCGCTCCGTGATAGGGATCCTGGCCGAGAATCACCACCCGGACATCCGGCAGCGGGGTCAGATCGAAGGCCCGGAAGCGTTCGCCCTCGGGCGGCAAGACCCGCGCGCCGACAGCCGTGCGCGCCGCGAGAAACCGCTCCAGCGCGTCCATCTGCGGCGTGGCGAGTTCCCCCGCCAGGACCGCGCGCCAACTGTCGTCCATGCGCTCCGGCGTCACATCTGCCCCTTGGCCCGCTTCGCCGGCCGATAGACCGGCTCCGGGGTGCGGGTGTCAAGCCCCCTGCACCGTTTACAGTTCCGCCTGCCCGCGCGTAAGCTGGCCGCGAACCACCCCATCGCCGGGACAGGAGAGATCCGCCATGCCCATCGTCCGCGTTCTGCCGGTCGCCCTGCGCCTCGGCGCCGTTGCCGCCACCGCCGCCGTCACCGCCTGGACCCTGCGCCGGACGATTCTCGCCAGAGCCTGGACAGGACGGACCGATCAGCGGCACGAGGACGCGCTCGACGACCTCGACGAGGGGCTGGCGTTCCACCGGCCCGCCGTCGGGGGCGAGGGGGCGGAAGACATACGCCAGACCAATCTGACCGCCCGGTTTCGCCGGACGGTTCAACTTGGCGAGCGGCGGTTTGAAATCGACGCGGGCGCACTCGCCCGCCTGCGCATCAAAAGGATCTGACACTTGCGGCTCTATTCTTCTCCGACCTCGCCCTATGTGCGCAAGGTCATCGTCGTTGCGCGCGAATGCGGGCTGATCGACCGGATCGACCTGGTGCCGAGCGCGGGAAATCCGCTGGACCCCGGCACCAACCCGGTCGGGCTGAACCCCCTGGGCAAGATCCCGGCGCTGGAGAGGGCGGAGGGGCCGGCGCTTTATGACAGCCGGGTGATCTGCCGCTATCTGTCCGGCCTTGCCGGCGGCGCGCTTTACCCTGCCGGCGCAGCCGAATGGGACGCGCTGACACTTGAGGCGACGGCGGACGGCATCCTCGATGCCGCGCTGCTGATGGTCTATGAAGAGCGGATGCGCCCCGAGGAATTGCGCTTCGCCCCCTGGGTCGAGGGGCAATGGGCCAAGGTCGAACGCGCCCTCGACACGCTGGAGACGCGATGGATCGCCCATCTGCGCGGCCCGCTGGACATCGGGCAGATCGCCACGGGCTGCGCGCTCGGCTATCTGGATTTCCGCCACAGCGCCCGCGGCTGGCGTGACACGCGCCCGTCGCTGGTCGCCTGGTTCGACGCCTTTGCAGCGCGTCCGTCGATGCGCGACACCGCCCCGCCGGTCTGACGGGCGGCTGGGGGGTGCGGGCGACGGCCCACCGGCCGCGGCGCGCCCCAAGGGGGCCGTCACGGCGGTTCGCGGACCTGGGCACGGGGCGCTGCGTTCTCGCCCCGCGGTGACTCCGGGGCCACATGCGACAGTGTTGCGCGGCCTCTGAGGGCATTGCCCGCTGGACGGCTGATCACGCCTTGGTTACAACCGCCCCGTCAGGGCTGCGGGTGACTGCGGTCCCAGCATGATATGGGCAGGCCCCGGCCGGCCTGGAAAGGGAGAATATCTCGTGTCCCACGCAGACGACAACGTAGGCACTCGCAGGGATTTCCTGTATTACGCGACGGCCGGCGCCGGGGCGGTGGCCGCCGGCGCGGCGGTCTGGCCTTTGGTCAACCAGATGAACCCCTCGGCCGACACGCGGGCGCTCGCCTCGATCCATGTCGATGTCTCGGGGGTCGAGGCCGGCACGCAGTTGACGGTGAAATGGCTGGGCAAGCCGGTCTTCATCCGCCGCCGCACCTCCAACGAGATCGAGAAGGGCCGCGCCGTGCCGCTGGCCGATCTGGTGGACCGCAGTGCCGAGAACGCCAACATCGCCGCCGGATCCGACGCCGAGGACCAGAACCGCACCCTGGACGAAGCCGGCGAATGGCTGGTGATGATGGGCGTCTGCACCCATCTGGGTTGCGTTCCGCTGGGGAACGGCGCGGGCGATTTCGGCGGCTGGTTCTGCCCCTGCCACGGGTCGCACTACGATACCGCCGGCCGCATCCGCAAAGGACCCGCGCCACGCAACCTGCCGGTGCCGGTTGCCGCCTTTACGGACGAAACCACGATCAAGCTCGGTTGAGGAGCCAGACAGATGGCCGGAATTCCGCACGACCATTACGAGCCCAGGACGGGCATCGAGAAATGGCTTCACAAGCGCCTGCCGATCGTGGGGCTTGTCTATGACACATTGATGATCCCCACGCCCAAAAACCTGAACTGGATGTGGATCTGGGGGATCGTCCTGACCTTCTGCCTCGCGTTGCAGATCGTGACCGGCATCGTGCTGGTGATGCACTACACCCCGCATGTCAGCCTGGCCTTCTCTTCGGTCGAGCATATCATGCGCGACGTAAACGGCGGCTATTTCATCCGCTATCTGCACGCGAACGGCGCCTCGCTGTTTTTCGTCGCGGTCTATCTGCACATCTTCCGCGGCCTCTACTACGGGTCCTACAAGGCCCCGCGCGAGGTGACCTGGATCATCGGGATGCTGATCTACCTCGCGATGATGGCGACGGCCTTCATGGGCTATGTGCTGCCCTGGGGTCAGATGTCGTTCTGGGGTGCCACGGTGATCACCGGCTTGTTCGGGGCCATCCCCGGCGTGGGCACCGCGCTGCAGGAATGGCTGCTGGGCGGGTTTGCCGTCGGC
>JAATGA010000348.1 GCA_015654855.1 Rhodobacterales bacterium | reverse complement strand
CAGCCAGGACAGCGCGCCGAGCGTCGCGCCCTCGACCATCATCAGCGCGAAGGCGATGACGATCCGGGGCGTGTGACGCGAAAGATAGCTGCGCCAGAACCGGCGCACCAGCGAGGGCGCAGCGGCGGCCACCGGGGCAGGGGGCACGGAAACGGGCATCGGCTTGGGCAAGGGCGCTCCGGGGGTTCGCGTCGACAAGGGGCGCGCGGCCCCGCCCGGAAGGGTCTAGCGCGCGGGACCGCGCGGGGCAAGGCGGCCGCCCGTCCCGCGCGGTCCCGCGCCTGCGCACCAGGCGGCCTCCTTCTCCTTTGCCAATTCGTCGGCGGAGACGGACCGGGAGGGACAGGCAGCCCCCTTGTCGCGTCGATTCCCGCACCCTTGGCTTCAGGCCGCGTCCTTGCCCTCGGGCCGGCTGATCCGTCCGCCGCCCACCGCCGCCGCCACTCCGGTCGTTCCGGGGGCCGAGGTCGGCAGGCCCCGCGCCACCCGCACGGCGAGGAAGGCGAAGGCCTGGGCCTCAAGCATATCGCCGTCGAGGTCCGCAGCCTCGACCGGCGCGACCGGGCAGGGCAGGCGCCGGCCAAGTTCCGCCATCAGCGCGGCATTGTGCCGTCCGCCGCCGGTGACCAGCACCCGCGCGACCGGGGCGGGGAAATGCTCGGCCCCGCGCGCCACCGCCGCCGCCGCGCAGGCGGTCAGGGTCGCGGCCGCATCGGCGTCGGACAGGTCCGCCACCTGATCCAGCAGCGCATGAAAATCGTTGCGATCCAGAGACTTCGGCGGGATCTTCAGGAAATACGGCAGCGCGAGGAACCGCGCGACCACCGCCTCATCCGCCCGGCCCGATGCCGCGAGCCGTCCGCCCTCGTCGTGCGAAAGGCCCCGCCGCGCCTGCATCAGATCGTTGACCGGCGCATTCGCCGGCCCGGTGTCGAAGGCCAGCAGCGCCCCCGGCACCTCCGGCCCCGGTTGGGCAGGGTCGATCCAGGTCAGGTTGCCGACGCCGCCCATGTTCAGAAAGGCCACCGGCCCGGTGGCGCCGATCCGCCGGGCGCAGGCGAAATGGTAGAACGGCGCGAGCGGCGCGCCCTGGCCGCCGAGCGTCACATCGGCGGAGCGGAAGTCCCAGACCACCGGCACCCCCAGCACCTGCGCCAGCAATCCGCCGTCGCCCGCCTGATGCGTGCCGTGCCCTTGCGGATCATGGGCGAGGGTCTGGCCGTGAAATCCCGCGATCTCCGCGCCCTGAAACCGCTCCATCACTTCGGCATGGGCCTCTTCCACGATGCAGGCGGCCTCGGCCACGCCCGGCTCGCCCGGCCAGCGACCGAGGGCCGCGCGCAACACCGCCTGCTCCGCCGCCGAATAGGGGCGAAAGGCATGGGGGCCGAAGTCGAAGATCCGCATCCCGTCGGTCAGCAGCATCGACGCATCCACCCCGTCGAGCGAGGTTCCCGACATGGTGCCAAGCGCCCAGACCGGCCCCGCGCCCCCGGAACGCTGTGTCCCGACCGTCAGCCTGCCCCCGGAAAGCGGCGCTTTCATCTTTCCAATACCCCTGCACACAGGTTAAACCCCCGCATCTTTGCATGAACGCTGCGGTGGACACCATGACCTACCATCCGAAATCCGAATTCCTGCGCGTGATGACCGAGCGCGGCTTCCTGGCCGACTGCACGGACTATCAGGCGCTGGACGAGGCTTTGGTCAAAGGAGTCGTCCCCGCCTATATCGGCTATGATGCGACCGCGGCCTCGCTGCATGTCGGCCATCTGATGAACATCATGGTTCTGCGCTGGCTGCAAAAATGCGGCGGCAAGCCGATCACCCTGATGGGGGGCGGGACGACCAAGGTCGGCGATCCGTCCTTTCGCAGCGAGGAACGCCCGCTGCTGACGCCGGAAAAGATCGACGAGAACATCGCGGGGATGAAACAGGTCTTCGGCAAATACCTGACCTATGGCGACGGGCCGACCGATGCGCTGATGCTGAACAACGCCGAATGGCTGGATGGCCTCAACTACCTCGATTTCCTGCGCGACATCGGGCGGCATTTCAGCGTCAACCGGATGCTGTCGTTCGAATCGGTGAAATCGCGGCTGGATCGGGAGCAGTCGCTGTCCTTCCTCGAATTCAACTACATGATCCT
>JAATGA010000484.1 GCA_015654855.1 Rhodobacterales bacterium | reverse complement strand
GGTGACGGGCGGCCCCTGCGGCGCGCCCTCGATCCGGGTCATGCGCTGCATCTCCAGCGCAGTGGAAATGGCCGGGGTGGCGATCTCCTCGGCACGCGGATGGGCACTTACGATGTCGCGGGGAACGCGTTCCTGCAACAGCAGTTCGGCGGCGCGGATCATCGGCTCGGCGTGGAAGCGCGCCCGCATCCGACCGTTCTGCAAGGTATTGGCGATGGCGACGACCGTCATGCCCTGATGGTGGGCCATATAGCTTTTGACGATGGCGACGCTCTCGCCCTCGGGCAGGCGCGAGGGGGTGAAATCCAGCGCCTCGAAGAAGCCGAAGCGCCCCTGGCCGCCCGCTTCGGCCAGTGCAGCGTAATTCCGCCAGGCGGCACCCGGGTCGATCATGGCCGCAAGACCGGTCGCATAGGGGGCGATCACCAGATCGCCCGCCAGGCCCCGTTTCAGGCCCAGGCCGGGAATGCCGAAGGTCGAATACTGATAATTCATCTCGACATCGCGGGCGTTGAACCCGGATTCCGACACGCCCCAGGGCACATTCCGCTGACGGCCCCAGGCCTGCTGGCGCGCGACCACAAGGCGATTGCTTTGCGCCAGAAGACCGTCCTGCGGCTCGATCATCACCAGCGCGGGCATCAGATATTCGAACATCGAACCCGACCAGGACACCAGCGCCGAACCCCCATGCACGGGAACCGCCTCGCGCCCCAGCCGGAACCAATGGCGCGCGGGGGCATCTGCCTTGGCGATGGCGAACAGGCTCGCCAGACGCGCCTCGGACGCCAGAAGGTCGTAGCAGCCCGGGTCGAGCGTGTTGTCCGTGGCCGAATAACCGATGGACAGCAGCTTGCGATCCGGGTCCATGAGGAAGGCGAAGTCCATGTCCATCGCCATTCGCCGGGCCTGCGTCGCCAGCGCGATCAGGCGCGGCGGCAGATCGCGGGCAATTGCCGGATCGGCATCCCGGGCCTGCGCGGCGAATTCGTCATGCAGAACCCTGAGCCAGGACTGCAAATCCGGGGAACCCGGCGGCACGATGGCGGCCGCCTTGGCCGCCAGGCGCATGAGAACGGGCCAGGCCGGATCGCCGGCGAGCGGCGCGGTCAGGATCGCCTCGATCTCATCCAGCAGATCCGTCAGGGTCTGTGTCTCATCGGCCCCGGCGCGCGCCACCGACAGCGTATCGAGCAGCCCCGCCCGGATATCGCCGGGCGCCGGATCCCGCGCCCAGCCCTCGCAGGCGTTGGCCAGCGCGATCAGATGCCCCGCCAGATTGCCGCTGTCGACCGAAGAGACATAATACGGCTCAAGCACCCGACCGTCATCGGTGCCATACCAGTTGTAGAAATGCCCGTTCAGCTTTGGCAGCGCCTGCATCGCGGCAAGCGTCAGCTCAAGCCGCTCGGCGGTGCGGGCAAGGCCCGACCAGCCGAAGTCGCGGGCGGCGACGGCGGACAGCAGATAAAGACCCATATTCGTGGGCGAGGTGCGCCGCGCGACCAGCGGCAGCGGATCCTCCTGGAAGTTGTCGGGCGGCAGGTGACTGTCGGCCGCGGTCACGAAGGTCTCGAAATAGTGCCAGGTCCGCCGCGCGATCCGCCGCAGGTCGCGGACCACCTCCGGCGCCAGCGATCCACCCGCGACGACGGGCGGGGTCCGGCTGATCCGAAGGGCGAGAACGGGGGCCAGAAACCACAGCAGCATGAAGGGCAGAATCAGCGGCTTGGCCGCCGGGGCGGCCACGGCGGCGGCGGCGGTGACGATCAGCCCAAGCGCCACGCCTCCGGCCATGAAACGCGCGAACCGGGCCAGACCAGGCCTGGAGCCGCCCGCCGTTTGGGCGGCCGTCGTCCATTCCAGCAGGTGGCGGCGCGAGATCAGCATCCGCCAGGCCGTGCGCAGGACGGCATCCGCCATGCGCCAGGCGGTATCGGCAAGGAAGACGAGGCCAAGGCCGACCTGCACCGCCGCCATGCCGAGATCGCGCCCGGACTGACGCATGTAGCTGGGCCCATGCAGCCCCGCCCGGCGCGGGATCAGGCCCAGAACCGCCGCCATCATCACCGGGAACGCCATCGCGCCGACGACAAGCAGCGTCGCCACCCATGCCGCCGGACCCGGCATCAGCCACCCCAGCCCCAAGGCCGCCAGCGTCAGGGGGGCCAGCGCCGAGCGGCGCAGGTTGTCCGCCATCTTGACCCGGCCCAGCACCGGCGTGCCCGGCGCGAACAGCCAGGGCAGCAACTGCCAGTCGCCACGGGTCCAGCGATGCTGGCGCCGGGCGGCGACGTCGGACCGGCCGGGAAAGGCCTCGACCACCTCGACATCCGAGGCGAGGCCGGCGCGGGCGAAGATGCCCTCCAGCAGATCGTGGCTGAGCAGGGTGTTTTCCGGCACCCGGCCCGCCATCGCCGCCTCGAAAGCGTCGATGTCGCAGATGCCCTTGCCGGTGAAAGACCCCTCGCCGAACAGATCCTGATAGACATCGGAACTGGCTGAAGCATAGGGGTCCATCCCCCCGGGACCGGAGGTCGCGCGCTGAAACAGCGTCGCCGCATGACCCGCCGCCAGCGAAGGGGTCACACGCGGTTGCAGGATACCGTATCCCGCCGTGACCCGCTGGCGCGCGGCGTCGAACACCGG
>JAATGA010000249.1 GCA_015654855.1 Rhodobacterales bacterium | reverse complement strand
GCGTGTCCGCGGCGACGGTCTTCGCCGTGCCGGTCGGGAGCTACCTGGGCGCGATCATCGGCTGGCGCGGCGTCTTCCTGGCGGCGGCGGGGCTTGCCGTGCTGGCGCTGATCGTTCAGGCGGTCACGCTGCCGTCGCTTCCCGCGCGCGGGAATGCGCGGGCCGGGATTTTGATCGAGGTTCTCGCGCGGCCGGGGATCGGGATCGGCATGGTCGCGGTTTTGCTGGTCTTCGCCGGGCATTTCACCTTCTTCACCTATATCCGCCCCTTCCTCGAAACGGTCACCGGCGTCGGCATCGACGGCGTCACCGCGATCCTGTTCGGCTTCGGGATCGCCAATTTCGCCGGAACCTATCTGGTGGCTTATGCGATCAGGTGGTCGCTGCGCGCCACGCTGATGCTGCTGCCGCTGGTTATGGGAGGCCTCGCGGTTCTGCTGGTGGCCTTCGGTGGTTTCGCGGTGACCGATGCGGCAATGATGGCGCTGTGGGGGCTGCTCTTTGCGGGCGTTCCCGTATCCTGGTCGACCTGGATCACCCGGTCCATGCCGGATCAGCCCGAGGCCGGCGGCAGCCTGATCGTGGCCGCGATCAACGTGGCCATCGCGGCGGGGGCCGGACTTGGGGGCGCGCTTCTGGAGACCTCCGGCCCGCGCGGCGTCTTCCTGGCAAGCGGCCTGATCCTGATCGCGGCGGCGGCGGTGGTGATGACAAGGGTCAGGACGACTGAGACGTAGGTCGAATTGCCCCGACATATCGGCTCGCTGAGCCTCGATCAAACGCCCGCTTTCGCGATGCTGTGCCACACGCCCACTTCGGCCACAATGGCGGTTAGAGGCCGCATTCTGACGCGACAGCGTGCTCGCAGTGCCTTGGCGGCGGGTGATCGGGCGACACTTTGAGGTCAACTCCTGAACTTCATCTGAGCGCAACAAAAAGCCGGCAGAGCGATCTCTGCCGGCTTCGCCCTTCCTCACAGACGCGGATTTCCCGGCAAAATGGAGAGATCTCCGTCATTAGTGGCAGATCTATCTGGCTTGCCAGATACCGTCGCGCGCGCAGGCGGCAGTACCATCTTCCGATTCTGTGGCGCCCATTCTCGGAGATGGGTAAATGATGAGGATCGCCGAAGGAAGCATTGCCTGACGGACAGCACTGCCGCCGCGCTCCGGTATCGCGTTGTGACAGCGGCGGGTCACGAACTAGGCGACAATTGTCGCCCGAGGCTGCTCGTCACGCGCCATGACATCTCACGACTGTATGATACAGCAGCGACTGGTTTCGCTGAATACCCTCGATGAAACCCGCCACGCTGCCCTCCCGCCGTCGCGGAATCGTAACACGCCAACGAGTTTTCATACGCCTTCGGCCGGCCATGCAGATGTACGGCAAAAAGCGCATCATCCGGAACTCCTCCCAAGACCGGGATCTCTGCCGGTATCTGTTCGGTTTCTTCTGGTGCGACAGGTGTGCAGCACAGGTTCTCCAACGACCGGCCCTCATAGCCGAGCGAGCCTAACGGGCCCTCGCTTTCCGACACGATGCGGCAGTAAGCTCGGGTTCTGGTCTACTGCCCGTGCACCGGTTCTCATGCGGATGAGGCGCACGGGATGACAAGGCGGCTGCCGCGTTGCACCGCCACGGCGGGAAAGGTCCGACGGATGGATTCGAATGAACACGGACATGGCCCTGATGGTCAGCACAGTCATGTCGGGCATCATCACGACAACGGTCGGGTGGAAGATCCGGTCTGCGGCATGGCGGTCGATCCGGCCACGGCAAAGCACCACCTGATCCACGATGGCGCGCCCGTTTACTTCTGTTCGGCCGGGTGCCAGGCGAAGTTCGAGGCCGATCCCGCGCGCTATGCGACCGTGCGTGTCCATACGGGACATGCCCATTCCTCTCCTGCCCCGGCCCAATCCGCGCCGGAAGGCACGGTCTGGACCTGTCCGATGCACCCGGAAATCCGTCGCGACGCGCCGGGCGCCTGCCCGATCTGCGGCATGGCGCTGGAGCCTCTGGTGGTGACGGCGGACAGCGGCCTTGGCCCGGAACTGGCCGACATGACGCGGCGCTTTCGGATCGGGCTTGTGCTGGCCCTGCCGGTGTTCGCGCTGGAGATGGGCGCGCATCTGATCCCGGCGCTGCACCATCTGGTGCCCGCGCATGTATCGGTCTGGATACAGTTCGCGCTGGCGACGCCGGTGGTGCTGTGGTGCGGCGGACCGTTTTTCACCCGGGCCTGGGCGTCGCTGGTCAACCGCAGCCTGAACATGTTCACGCTGATCGCCATGGGCACCGGCACCGCATGGGCCTACAGCGTGGCGGCGACGCTTGCGCCTGGGATATTCCCGCAGGCGTTCCGTGCCGCCGATGGCACGGTGGCGGTGTATTTCGAGGCCGCCGCCGTCATCACCGTTCTGGTGCTGCTGGGTCAGGTGCTGGAGTTGCGCGCGCGCGAGCAGACCTCGGGCGCGATCCGGGCGCTGCTGGACCTCGCGCCCAGGACCGCGCGGCGGATCGGCGTGGATGGCACGGAAGAGGATGTCCCCGTCGAAGCGGTGGCGATCGGCGACCGGCTTCGGGTGCGCCCGGGGGAAACCGTGCCGGTGGACGGGCTGGTCGAGGACGGTCGTTCCTCGCTGGACGAATCCATGATCACCGGCGAGTCCATGCCGGTGACGTGCGCGGCGGGTGATCCTGTGGTCGGCGGCACGCTGAACCAGACCGGCGCGCTGGTGATCCGCGCCGAAAAGGTCGGCCGCGACACGATGCTGGCGCGTATCGTGCAGATGGTGGCCGATGCGCAGCGCTCGCGTGCGCCGATCCAGCGCATGGCCGACCGGGTTGCGGGCTGGTTCGTGCCGGTGGTCATCGGCATCGCTGTGCTTGCCTTTGCCGCATGGGGTCTGTGGGGGCCGGATCCACGCCTTGCCCATGGCCTGATCGCGGCTGTGTCCGTGCTGATCATTGCCTGCCCTTGCGCTTTGGGCCTCGCCACGCCGATGTCGATCATGGTCGGCGTCGGCAAGGGCGCAAAGCTCGGCGTGCTGATCAAGAACGCCGAGGCGCTGGAACGGATGGAGAAGGTCGACACATTGGTGGTCGACAAGACCGGCACCCTGACTGAGGGCAAGCCCTCGGTCACAGAGATCGTCGCGGCTGAGGGCTTCGCCGAGGACGAGATCCTGCGTCTCGCCGCCGGGGTCGAGAAGGCGTCGGAACATCCCCTGGCGCTGGCCATCGTCGCCGCGGCCGAACGGCGCGGCCTTGCCGTGCCGCGGGTCTCGGCATTCGATTCCCCCACGGGCAAAGGAGCCCTCGGCACGGTCGAGGGACGGCGGATCGTGCTTGGCAACGCCACCTTTCTGGGCGAGTGCGGCGTGGACGCCGCTCTCCTGTCGGCGCAGGCCGATGCGCTACGCCATGACGGTGCGACCGCGATCTATATCGGCGTCGAAGACCGGGCCGCCGGCATCTTCGCCATCGCCGATCCGGTCAAGGCCACCACGCCCCAGGCGATCAGGGCGCTACATGCCGGCGGTATCCGCATCGTCATGCTGACCGGCGACAACCGCACCACCGCCGAAGCCGTCGCCCGGCGGCTCGGCATCGACGAGATCGAAGCCGATGTGCTGCCCGATCAGAAAGCGGCGGTGGTGGAGCGCCTGAAATCGCAGGGCAGGATCGTCGGCATGGCGGGCGACGGGGTGAACGACGCCCCCGCGCTGGCTGCGGCCGATGTCGGCATCGCTATGGGATCGGGCACCGATGTCGCCATCGAAAGCGCGGGCGTGACGCTGCTGAGGGGCGACCTCATGGGCATCGTCAAGGCGCGGCGGCTGTCGCAGGCGGTGATGCGCAACATTCGCCAGAATCTGGTGTTCGCCTTCATCTACAACGCCGCCGGCATTCCGATCGCCGCGGGTGTGCTTTATCCCGTCTTCGGCTGGCTGCTGTCGCCGATCATCGCCGCCGCCGCGATGGCGCTCTCCTCCGTCAGTGTCATCACCAACGCTCTTCGACTGCGCGCCTCTCGTTTCTGACGGATGCCGAATATCGGCGGGGTGAAACGGAATTGAAAGATTCCACGAGAAACCCGGGGTTGAGGGCAAGATGTAACTTGCCTCATACCAAGCCAGCCAACTGCGGTGCCGGTCCGGGGCGGGCGTGACAGGGTAATCCTCCCCCTGGTTAGTGGGGTGAGCGCGAGGACGCTGAGCGATGCTGCGCGTCCGAATCCAGCAGCGATGTTCAGGCCACGCTCCTGTGCGACAGCGCACCAAATGCCGAAATTTTCGCGAAAACTACAAGCAAGAACGGCATCTTGACATCTGTGCGCGCGAAAACAGCACAAAATGTGCACGCTTATGCTTCCTTGGCAATACCTCGGGATTAGGTGGTGACCCCGGCAGGACTTGAACCTGCAACCTTCCCCTTAGGAGGGGGACGCTCTATCCGTTGAGCTACGAGGCCACTGTATTCCCGATACACAATAGGACTTCGGATAGAAACCGCAATGTGGCCTGCTGCCGGTTTCGTAGACAGCATATTTGGTGTTTCATCCCAAGGTTTCATGGCGCAGATCCTTTCTGTGGAATAGAAGGAAGTCCTGTGGGACAAGTTCGTCACGGAAGCCCCACGCTGTCCGGGCAGCAATACGGCGATCGCAAGCGTCGGTCGCGCAGCTGAGCCGGGAACTGGGGATCAACCCCAAAACCGCGGCGAAATGGCGCAAGCGCGCGACCGCGGAGGACCGGAAGACCGCGCCGCAGGGGCCACGCTTGCCGCCCCCTCTCGCACCTCGGGACGTAAGGCCTTATAAGGCATGTAATCCCGAAGCCGGTCTCCGGGCCGGGCGCGGAAAGGATCTGACCCATGCCGCCGGAACCAGAGCGCAGCGTGACGCCGCAGGGCACGCCCGGGCACAGCCGATCCGCCGTCGTCCGGGCGATCTGGCTGGCGCTCGGGTTGCTGTTCGTGAGCCTGGGCTTCGTCGGGGTCTTTTTGCCGGTCTTACCGACCGCGCCCTTCCTGATCCTCGCCGCCGCCTGTTTCGCCCGATCCTCCACCCGGTTGGAGGCGCGGCTGCTCTCGCATCCGGTCTATGGCCCGATGCTGCGGGACTGGCGCGCGCGCGGTGCGATCCCGCGGCGGGCGAAGTGGCTCTCGCTCGCAGGAACGAGCTTTGGCTTCGTGTTGTTCCTGTGGGGCAGCCATCCCGGCTGGCCGCTGATCGTGGCGGTGGGCGGGCTGATGCTGTTCGGTGTCGGCTACGTCTTCAGTCGCCCGGACGCCTGATCCGGCGTCCGGGCGGAAGGAAGGCCTGCCGGTCAGATCGCCTGATCGTGTGAGGGGCGATCCCAGAGGTTCACCCTGCCATCGACGGCATAGCGGTCGATTTCGGCCAGTTCCTCGGGAGCGAAGGCCGTATTCTCCAGCGCCCTGACGTTCTCGACCACCTGCTCGGCCGAACTTGCACCGATCAGGGTCGAGGTCACGCGCGGGTCGCGCAGCACCCAGGCCAGCGCCATCTGCGCGAGGCTTTGCCCGCGCCGCGCCGCGATGGCGTTCAGGGCGCGCACCCGGTCGAGGTTTTCGGCGCTCAGATGTTCGGGCCGAAGCGACCCGCCGCCGGCCTTGTTCACCCGCGCATCCGCCGGAATGCCGTTCAGATAGCGCCCGGTCAACAGCCCCTGGGCCAGTGCGGTAAAGGCGATCAGACCGACGCCCAGATCGCCCGCCGTGTCGATCAGCCCCTCTTCGATCCAGCGGTTGAACATGTTGTAGGAGGGCTGGTTGATCAGCAGCGGGATGCCGCGTTGGGCCAGAAGCCCCTGCATCTCGCGGGTTTTCGCTGCCGAATAGGACGAGATGCCGACGTAAAGCGCCTTGCCCTGCTCCACCGCCGTGGCGAGCGCATGGGCGGTTTCCTCCAGCGGCGTCTCTGTATCGAAACGGTGGGAATAGAAGATGTCGACATAATCGACGCCCAACCGTTTCAGGCTCTGGTCGAGGCTCGCGAGCACATATTTCCGCCCGCCGCCGCCCTGGCCATAAGGCCCCGGCCACATGTCCCAGCCGGCTTTGGTCGAGAGGATCAGTTCATCGCGATGCGCGGCCAGATCCTCGCGCAGGATGCGACCGAAGTTGACTTCGGCGCTGCCGTAGGGCGGTCCATAATTGTTGGCCAGGTCGAAGTGGGTGATCCCGAGGTCGAAGGATTTGAAGATCACCGACCGCTGCACGTCGAGCGGTGTCGTGTCGCCGAAATTGTGCCATAGTCCAAGCGACAGCGCGGGCAGTTTCAGCCCGCTGCGCCCCACGCGCCGGTAATTCGCACCGACGCTTTCATAGCGATCAGATGCCGCCTGCCATGTCATATCGTTTCCTTTCGAAAATGTTCAGCCGGTCCGCCGGCGGGCCCGAAGGGCCGCGCCGATCGTGCCGTCGTCCAGATAATCAAGCTCGCCCCCGACCGGCAGGCCCTGGGCCAGAAGACTGATCGCCACGCCGGTGTCGTGCAGGGCGTCGGCGATGTAATGCGCGGTGGTCTGGCCGTCGACCGTGGCGTTCAGCGCAAGGATGACCTCGCTCGCACCCTCGTCGCGGACCCGCGCCACCAGCGCCGGGATGCGCAACTCGTCCGGCCCCACGCCATCGAGCGCCGAGAGCGTGCCGCCCAGGACGTGATAGCGTCCCTTGAACGCTCCGCCCCGTTCCATCGCCCAAAGATCGGCGACATCCTCGACCACGCAGATCTCGCCATTGGTGCGGGCGGGGTCGGCGCAAATCTCGCAAGTATCAGCCTCGCCGATATTGCCGCAGACCTGGCAGTCGCGGGCGTTCAGCGCCACCTGCGCCAAGGCCTGGGCCAGCGGCGCCATGACCTGCGCGCGTTTCTTCAGCATCAGCAGCACGGCGCGGCGGGCGGACCGGGGACCCAGGCCCGGAAGCCGGGCCATCAGGTCGATCAGCACCTGGATCTCGCCTTTGCCGCTCGCCATGTCAGACCGGAAGCTGCATACCCGGCGGCAGGCCGAGGCTTTCGGTCAGCCGGGCCATTTCCGATTGGGACTTCTGCACGGCCTTGGCCTGCGCCTCTTTGACGGCGGCCAGGATCAGATCCTCGACCACCTCTTTTTCCGAGGCGACAAAGATCGACGGGTCGATGTCGAGGCCCGTCAGTTCACCCTTGGCCGTGGCGCGGGCCTTGACCAGACCGCCGCCGGATTCGCCGATCACCACGGTGCGGGCGAGTTCTTCCTGCAATTCCGCCAGCTTCGACTGAAGCTCTTGCGCGGTCTTCATCATCTTGCCCATGTCGCCCAGACCGGCGAGGCCGCCAAGACCTTTCAGCATCCTGTAATCCTTCCTGTTGAAACCTTGCGGGGGGGGATCGTTCGGGGATCAGCCGT
Source organism: Rhodobacterales bacterium (assembly GCA_015654855.1). GTDB lineage: Bacteria > Pseudomonadota > Alphaproteobacteria > Rhodobacterales > Rhodobacteraceae > JAATGA01. The sequence continues at coordinate 1,331 of JAATGA010000249.1, read as the reverse complement.
CCTCGAACGGATCCCATTCATCCTCGACCTCGGGCAGAGCCTCGGCCGCGGCCTGGGCCGCGATGGCCTCGGGGCTGCGCACCTCGGTGATTACGGCGCCCGGGAAGGCGGTGAAGACCGCCTGAACCACCGGGTTTTCCATTGCCTCGGCCTTTGCCGCCAGGGCGTCGCGGTCCCGTTCCTCGGCAATGGTCGCGGCCCCGCCCGACGAGACGACCGAGACGCCCCACCGCATCCCCGTCCAGCTTTGCAGCCGTTGCGCCAGGCGGGCGGCAAGGTCGGGTTTGGCATCCGGGGCCGGTTCGAACTCGATCCGCCCGGGGGCGAAATGGACGAGGCGGACGCAGTTTTCGACCTCGATGCGGAACAACGCGTCGCGGCGTTCGGCGATCATCGCGACCACCTGGTCGAAGCTTTGCAGGACCGGGCCGCCCTGCGCCATGGCGAGCGCCGGGGCGGCGGCAGACATCGACGGGCCGCGCGCGGGCGACATGGGCGCGGCGCGCATCGGGGAATGGACCATGCCCGGCCCGCCGCCCGGTCCCCGGCCCGCGCCACCACCGCCCGGTGCAGGTGGCTGCGGCTGCGATTGCAGCCGGCGGATCAGCGCCTCCGGGTCGGGCAGATCGGCGACATGGGTCAGCCGGATCACCGCCATCTCGGCCGCCATCATGGCGTTCGGGGCGAGGGCGACCTCTTCCAGCGCCTTCAGCAGCATTTGCCACATGCGCGAAAGGCTGCGCATCGGCAGCCGTTCCGCCATGTCGAGGCCACGGGTGCGTTCATCCGGCGGGGTGGTCGGATCCTCCGCCGCCTCGGGTGTGATCTTGATCACCGAAATCCAGTGGGTGATCTCGGCGAGATCCCGCAGCACCGCCATCGGGTCGGCGCCATCGGCATATTGCCCCGAAAGCTCGGTCAGCGCCGATGCCGCGTCGCCCTTCATGATCAGATCGAACAGGTCCAGCACCCGGCCCCGGTCGGCCAGGCCCAGCATGGCGCGGACCTGATCCGCCGTGGTCTCGCCGGCGCCATGGGCGATGGCCTGGTCCATCAGACTCATGGCGTCGCGGACCGAGCCTTCGGCGGCGCGGGTGATCAGGGCGAGGGCGTCGGCGGCGAGGCGCGCATCCTCAAGATCCGCGATCCGGGACAGGTGGGCCATCATCACCTCGGGCTCGATCCGCTTCAGGTCGAACCGCTGGCAACGGGACAGGACGGTGACGGGGACCTTGCGGATTTCCGTGGTGGCGAAGATGAACTTCACATGCGCCGGCGGTTCCTCCAGCGTTTTCAGCAGCGCGTTGAAGGCCGCCGTCGACAGCATGTGC
>JAATGA010000192.1 GCA_015654855.1 Rhodobacterales bacterium | reverse complement strand
CGGCGGCGACGCCATAGGCGCAGGTCGGATCCTTTTCCCACAGATCGGCGGTCAGTTGGGTCACCTTGTCCTTCACGTCCTGCGGCAGGGCGTTGCGGACGACCATCGGACCTTCGGGGATCAGTTTCGAGCGCCAGATTTCCACGATGTCGTTCATATCGACCAGACCCGCGTCGGCAGCCTTGCGGAAGGCGCCCGAGTTGTAGCCGTCTTCCCAGTTGCCCAGGCCGTCGGCCCAGGACACGCCGGCGGCGAAATCGCCGTTGGCGACGCCGACGATGGTCTGCTCATGGCCGCCCGAGAATTTCACGTCCGAGAAATACTGCTTCAGATCGCCGTATTCCCCGGCCAGTTCCGCGCCGGGAACCAGGTAGCCCGATGTCGAATTCGGCTCGGCGAAGGCGAAGGACTTGCCCTTGGCATCCTCGATTTTGGTGATGCCCGAATCCTTGCGGGCGAAACCTATCGAGTAATAGCCGGTCGAGCCGTCGGCGTTCTGCTTGGTCAGCACCGGGGTCACGGCGCCGGCGTCGGTCAGGTAGATCTTGGCATAGCCCGAGGCGCCCATCCAGGCCATGTCCAGCGTGCCGCCCAGCAGACCCTGGATCACGCCGTCATAATCGGCCGGGGTAAAGACCTTGACCGGCACGCCGAGCGCATCCTCGATCGCCTTGCGGTAGCATTCGTTCGAGCTCAGACGATCCTGGGCGTTTTCGCCGCCGAGAATGCCGAGGTTGAACTGCGTGATTTCCTGCGCCGAGGCGACGGCGGAAAGGGCGGTGGTGGCGGCAAGCGCCAGGGCGAGGGCTTTCATGGGATTCTCCATATCAGGGTGAAAGGAACGGTCCGGCGGGTTGGCATCCGCCATCGTCTCAGGCCAGCATCTTCGACGCGAAGGCGTCGTCGGCGGCATGATCGGTCGGAATCGAGGTCGAGGTGGCATCCTCGTTGAAGCTGTCGTCCGCGCCGTAGATGTCGCGGGCGACGCCGGTCGAAAGCTGGTCGGGCGTGCCGTCGAAGACGATGCGCCCGTCGCGCATCCCGATCACCCGGTCGCAATAGCGCCGCGCGGTGTCGAGCGTGTGGAGGTTGGCCACGACCATCCGCCCATCCTCGACATTGATGCGCTTCAGCGTGTCCATCACCACCTGCGCGTTCATCGGGTCGAGGCTGGCGATGGGTTCGTCGGCCAGGATGATGCGCGGGTCCTGCATCAGGGCGCGGGCGATGGCGACGCGCTGCTGCTGACCGCCCGACAAGGCCTCGGCCCGCTTCGGCGCCTGTTCGGCGATGCCGAGCCGGTCGAGGATGTCCAGCGCCCGCAGGATGTCGGCGCGCGGCCAGACGTTGAAGACGGTGGCCAGCGTCGAGCGTCGGTTCAAAAGCCCGTGCAGCACGTTCGAGGCCACATCCATACGCGGCACCAGATTGAACTGTTGAAAGATCATCGCGCACTGGCTTTGCCATTGGCGCATGGCGCGACCCTTCAGGCCGAGGATCTCGCGCCCGTCCACCAGGATCTCGCCGCGCGTGGCGTCGGTCAGGCGGTTCATCATCCGCAGAAAGGTCGACTTCCCCGCACCCGACCGGCCGATGATGCCGACAAAGGCCGGGCGGTCGATGGCAAAGCTGATGTCGTCGACCGCAGCGCGCTGACCGAAGATGCGTGTGACGTTTCTGACCTGAAGCACCGATGCCGCCCCTTGCGAAGGATTGCGGCGGTGTTAGGCGTGGCGGATGAAGCGCAGGAGTCGCCTGCGTGAAAGTTTCACGACAGCCGCTGTCCGTTTCAGCCGGCAGCAGCGATGGTGGCGGCGACCGCGCGCTGCCAGCGGGCGTAGCGCGCCTCGCGCAGACCGGGATCCATCGCCGGGGTGAACCGGCGATCCAGCGACCAGCGGGCGGCGAATTCCTCCGGCCCCGGGCTGATCCCGGCGCGATGCCCGGCGAGCCAGGCCGCGCCAAGCGCCGTCGTCTCGGTCACCACCGGCCGGTCGACCGGCGCGCCGAGGATGTCGGCCAGGAACTGCATGGTCCAGTCGCTTGTCGCCATGCCGCCGTCGACGCGCAGCACCGCGGCACCCGCCGCCGCCTGATCGGCGCGCATCGCCTCCAGCAGATCGCGGGTCTGGAAGCCAACGCTTTCCAGCGCCGCCCGGGCCATTTCCGCAGGGCCGGTGTTGCGGGTCAGGCCAAAGACCGCGCCCCGGCAGTCCGGCCGCCACCAGGGCGCGCCAAGGCCGGTGAAGGCGGGGACCATCACCACCTCTTGCGCGGGATCGGCGGCTTCTGCCAGGGCTTGCGTCTCGCCCGCCGCGCGGATCAGGCCCAGCCCGTCGCGCAGCCATTGCACCACCGCCCCCGCGATGAAGATCGAGCCTTCCAGCGCATAGCTGGTCTTGCCGTCGAGCCGGTAAGCGATGGTCGTCAGCAGCCGGTTCCGCGAGGCCACCATCTGCGTCCCGGTGTTCAGCAGCGCGAAACACCCCGTCCCATAGGTCGATTTCATCATGCCGGGGGTGAAACAGGCCTGTCCCATGGCCGCCGCCTGCTGGTCGCCCGCGACGCCCAGGATCGGGATTTCCCGCCCGAAAAGATCGGCCCGCGTCACGCCGAAATCATCGGCGCAATCCTTCACCTCGGGCAGCAGAGTCATGGGGATGTCGAGCAGCCCGCAGATCCCGGCATCCCAGCGGTTCGTGCGGATGTCGAACAGCATGGTCCGCGCGGCGTTGGTGGCATCGGTCGCATGGACCCGGCCCCCGGTCAGCTTCCAGATCAGCCAGGTATCGACGGTGCCGAAGGCAAGCTCGCCCCTGGCCGCACGGGCCCGCGCGCCGGGGATGGAATCCAGCAACCATTTCAGCTTCGTCCCCGAGAAATAGGGGTCGATCAGCAGGCCGGTGCGGGCGGCGATCAGCGGGCCGTGGCCCGCCTCGCGCAAGGCCTCGCAGATGGGCGCGGTGCGGCGGTCCTGCCAGACGATTGCGCGGGCCAGCGGCTCGCCCGTGGTGCGGTCCCACAGCAGCGCCGTCTCGCGCTGGTTGGTGATGCCGATGGCGGCGATGTCGCCGGGGGTCAACTCGGCCCGCTCGACAGCCGCGCGGGCCACGGCCGCGACCGAGGCCCAAAGGTCGGCCGGATCATGCTCGACCTGGCCCGGTGCCGGGAAATGCTGCGCAAACTCCTGCCGGGCAGTGGCCCGGACCTTCAGCGCCGCATCGAAGACGATGGCCCGCGACGAGGTCGTGCCCTGGTCGATCGCAAGAATATACTGCATTTCAATCCTCCCCGCGGGGAAGATTGCCGCCTTGTCCGCCGCGCCGCAAGGGCCGGTCAGACCCCGGCCATATGCGCCGCCAGCCGCGCGACCTGATCCGCGTTCAGATGCAGGCCCAGCTTGGTGCGCCGCCACAACACGTCCTCGGCGGTGCGGGCATATTCCTTCGTCATCAGCCAAGTCACCTCGGCCCCCGTCAGGGTCGCGCCGAAATCGGGACCAAGATCGCCCGGCCCGCTCGCGGCCCCCAGCAGATCGAAGGCCTCGGTCCCATAGGTGCGCACCAGCCGCAGGGTATGGGCGGGCGTCAGAAAGGGATAGCGCGCCGCGAGCTTCGCCGTCAGACCGGCCGCGCCGTCATGCGGGAAATCCCCGCCGGGCAGGGGCACCCGCGCCGTCCAGGCCCCGCGCAGATCGGCGAAGAAGGGCGAAAGCTTCTCCAGCGCATGTTCCGCCAGCCGCCGATAGGTGGTGATCTTGCCGCCGAAGACATTCAGCAGCGGCGCGCCGTCATCATTCACGCTCAGCACATATTCCCGCGTCGCGGCGGTGGCCGATTTCGCCCCGTCGTCATAGAGCGGCCGCACCCCCGAATAGGTCCAGACCACATCGGCGGGGGTCACGGGCTGCGCGAAATAACGGCTGGCGAAGGCGCAGAGGTAATCGCGCTCCTCATCGGTGCAGCGGGCATCCTCGGGGCGGGTGGGATGTTCCTTGTCGGTGGTGCCGATCAAGGTGAAATCCTGCTCGTAGGGAATGGCGAAGATGATGCGCCCGTCCGTTCCCTGGAAGAAATAGCACCGGTCATGGTCGTAAAGCTTCGGCACGACGATATGGCTGCCGCGCACCAGCCGCACCCCCTCTGTCGAAGGGACGTGGATCACGTCGCGGATCAGATCGGCCACCCAGGGGCCGCCGGCATTGACCAGAGCGCGGGCGAAATGCGTGGCCTGACCCTCCGGCCCCTCGGTCTCGATCCGCCACAGATCGTCCTCGCGCGCAGCTTGCGTTACGCGGGTGCGGGTCAGAATGCGGGCGCCGCGCGCCTCCGCATCGCGGGCATTCAGCACGACGAGGCGCGAGTCCTGGACCCAGGCGTCGGAGTATTCCCAGGCGCGCCGAAAGCCCGGTTTCAGCGCTTTTCCGGCCGGATCTGTCGCCAGATCCAGCCGCCGCGTGCCCGGCAGGAACGTCCGCCCCCCGAGCGTGTCATACAGAAACAGCCCCAGCCGGATCAGCCAGGCGGGCCGCTTGCCCCGCATCCAGGGCATGACCCGGCTTAGCAGGCGCGAGGTCGGCGTGTCGTTCTCGAACCGCATCGCCGGATCGTAGGGCAGCACGAAGCGCATAGGCCAACTGATATGCGGCATGGCGACCAGCAGCGTCTCGCGTTCATGCAGCGCCTCGCGCACCAGGTGGAACTCGAAATATTCGAGGTAGCGCAGGCCGCCATGGAACAGCTTGGTCGAGGCCGAAGAGGTGCCTTGCGCCAGATCGGCCTTTTCCGCCAGCATCACCGACAGCCCGCGCCCCGCCGCGTCCCGCGCGATGCCGCAGCCATTCACGCCGCCGCCGATGATGAACAGATCCTGCACGGCCATGGCCCGCCCCCCCTTCGCGCCGCGCGCGCTGTCTGGAATCGCATCCGTTTATGCGCGAAACCGGGGCGGTCAAACAGATGGGAAGTTCACCGCCCTCCGGTTTCATCATCCCCCGCACCCATACGCCGAAACGCGCGGCTTTTTCCCGTCGCCGCCGGCGAAGGAAGCGGCCCCCAACCCATGTCAGGTGCCGGTCGGCTCTGCGATCCGGTATCCGCTATATGCCCCTCAATTAAACTGTCCGTCACAGAAGGACTTGCACTGGTCGGCGTCACCTTGCGCGGTTGCAAACGGGACGCTTATCGACTTTCGGGCGCAGGCGCTATCGCCGGTTCCGTCGGCCTTCGCACCGCCTGGAGGCGATGACGGAAGGTTCTTACCGGCGATGATGATAGGACCCCTGGGATAGTGACAGGCTCCCTTGGCCCGCCAACAACGTCGGGCAGAATCAGACCATCAACGCCGTTACAGCCTCGGATACGGGGCCGCGGATGCTGGCGTCGTATATCAATTACATAATCTTGATTATCCCACTTATTCGCCTTTTGGGCGAAAACCGGCGTTGTTGCAGAAGTCCCCGGG
>JAATGA010000391.1 GCA_015654855.1 Rhodobacterales bacterium | reverse complement strand
GTCGGACTCGACCCGGATTACGTCGCCTCGACCCGTGGGGTCCTGCCCGGCACGCGCTTCGCGGTCGATGCCTATGTGCGCTATGTCCGCGACCAGCCGCTGTTGCAGGCGGTGGCCGCCAGCCTGACCGAGCTTTTCGCACCCGCCATCCATGAGGAGCGTATCGCGGGGCTGCTGAAGCACTACGATTTCGCCAATGCCGAAACCATCGCCTATTTCCGGCACCGGCTGAAAGAGGCGCCGAAGGACGTGGCTTTCGGCCTGTCCTGGGTGCTGGAGAATGCCGAAACGCCGGAGCGGGAGGACATGGCCGTCGCCGCGCTGGTGTTCAAGACCGACGTTCTCTGGTCGCAACTCGATGCGCTTTACGGGGCCTATGTGGCACCGGGCCTGATTCCGCCCGGTGCCTGGCGTCCCGATGAGGGATTGCTCGGATGAAACCCTCGGACCGCCCCCGCCTGCCGCGCGGCGTGCGGCTCCACCACGACAGGGTGCGCGACACGCCGGTGCTGCTCGGGCCGGAGGTGGCGCTGATGCTCGACCCGATCGGCAAGGCGGTGCTCGATGAGATCGACGGGCTGAGCGATCTCGCCGTCATTTCCCACCGGCTGGCAGAGCGCTACGGAGCGCCGGTCGCCACGGTCGCGGAAGACGTGGCCGAATTCCTGGAGGGCCTGGCCGCGCGGCGACTGGTCGAAGTGAGATGAGGGATGTCCCCGCCCCAACCGCCCCGCCCCCGCTCGCCATGCTGGCCGAGTTGACCCATCGCTGCCCGCTCTCCTGCCCCTATTGCTCCAATCCGCTGGAACTGACCGCGCGCCAGGCCGAAATGAGCGCAGAGGACTGGGCGCGGATTTTCCGCGAGGCCGCGGCGCTTGGCGTGTTGCAGTTGCATCTTTCGGGCGGCGAACCCGCCTCGCGCCCGGATCTGGCCGAAATCGTGCGTTCGGCGCGCGAGGCCGGTCTTTATACCAACCTGATCACTTCGGGGATCGGCCTGACACCCCGGCGTCTTGAAGAACTCGACGCGGCGGGGCTCGATCATGTCCAGCTTTCCGTGCAGGGCGTGACCCCCGAGATCGCCGACCGGATGGGCGGCTACCAGGGCGGTTTCGCGCGCAAGATGCAGACCGCGGTCGAGATCGCCCGCATCGGCTTTCCGCTGACGATCAATGCGGTGATGCACCGGCACAATCTGGATGACCTGCCCGCGACCCTGGCGCTGGCAGCCGATCTTGGCGCGCGGCGGATCGAAGTGGCCTGCGTGCAGTTCCAGGGCTGGGCCCTGAAGAACCGCGCCGCCCTGCAACCCTCCCGCGCCCAGGTCGAAGCGGCCAAGCGCACCGTCGCCGAAGCGCGCCGGATCTATGCCGGGCGCATGGCTATCGACTTCGTGCCGCCGGATTATTTCGCCGATTTCCCCAAAGCCTGCATGAACGGCTGGGGTTCGACCGGGCTGAACATCGCACCGGACGGCAAGGTGCTGCCCTGCCACGCCGCCGAGATCATCCCAGGGCTGGTGTTTCAGAACGCGCGCGAGACCCCGCTGGCCGAAATCTGGAACGGCCCGGCCTTCTCGGCCTTTCGCGGCACCGACTGGCTGCCCGAACCCTGCCAGAGCTGCGAGCGGCGCGACATCGACTATGGCGGCTGCCGCTGCCAGGCCATGGCGCTGATCGGCGATGCGAAAGCGACCGATCCGATCTACCGCCGCTCACCCTTCCGGGGCGAAGTCGACCGGATGATCGCGGCGGAAACCACCGCCGCGCCGCCCCCCTTCGTCTATCGCAAACTCGCCCGGATCGCGGGCTGAACGCCCGGCGTTACCGGCGGCGCGGCGCACGGCCCTTCCCGCAAGAGACCGCCGAGAGTGCGCGCCCGCCGAGGTCAGCCCCTGCTATGTCGACGCAATCGCGTGCGGCCTGCGCCCGGATCTCCCGCCCCCGCGCTCAGAAGCACAGCATCTCGGCCTCGGCCTGGGCGCGGCGCAGGTTTGCGGTCAGGGCCTGGGTCGCGGGCGTTCCGCGGAACAGGGCGGCGCGCTCGCCCGTGGCGAGGCGCATCCGCAGCACGGTTTCGGCCGCGACGTAATCGTCATAGGGCAGGATCGAGGCGATGATGTCGACCGAGCAGGAACAGCGGCGCAGCGTGTCCTGGGTCTGGCCGTTCACCGCCATGCAGGCGAAGACATATTCGGCCCGCGCTTCGGTCGGATAGTCGTTCACCACCGGCTGCGCCTGTGCCGGAGCGGCCAGCAGAAGGAACAGGAGACAGTTGCGCATCATTCCTCCGCGATCAGCGTGAGGCTTTCACTATAGCCGCCCGAACCCGCGCCGGTATCGGCCATAAGGCTGAGAAGCCGACCCGGATCGTCGGGATCGAAGCCGATGGTCAGGGCAAGATCCGCGAAAACGCCCATCCGCGCACGGTTCCTGTCACCGGCGAAGGGGTGCAAAGTGACGGTGGAGCGCCCGTCCGGCCCGGCCCCGGGGCCCGCTGCCATCAGCGCCTCGCGGATCCGGTTGCGGATGTAATAGGGGCTGCCGCCGGTCTGCACCGCCGCATTGCGCACCACGTTTTCCAGGAAAAACAGCAAGATCGGGTTCGGGCCGCTGGCGGGGAAGCGGGCGACCTCGTGGCTTTTGCCGGCCTCGCGCAGGGTCAGCACCAGCCAGGGGCCGTCGGCATGGGCCACCGAAGTCAGCACCGCCTCGCCGCCCGCCACCGGCTTCGGCAAAGCGAAATCCCGCCCCGCCCCGGGCAGCTCTTCCCCCTCGGCCCGGGCGGGAAGCTTCCGCTCGTGGCCGTAGCGCAGAACCTCGCCCTCCGGGGCCGAGGCCAGCACACCAGGGGCCATGATCAGATCGGACAGCCCGCCCGCCTGGACAGGGCCTGCCAGCAACAGGAATGCGATGACCAGAGCTTTCATTCCGCCACCGCCTTTTCCAGGACGAAGCCGCGCCCTCGCACGGTGCGCAGGCTCAGCCCGTAGGGGATGAAATTCCCCAGCTTGCGTCGCAGATAGCCAAGGTAGACATCGACGACATTCTCGGTCGAACCGCCATGCGACGCCCAGAGTGCGTCGAACAATTCGCCGCGGGTCAGCACCTCGCCGGGGCGGCGCAGCAGGTGTTCCAGCAATTCGCCCTCGCGCTCGGTCATCACCACCGGGCGGCCGGGGCCTGCGACGGTGCGCGAAGCCGGATCGTAGCTCAGCCCCGCCAGCACGACCGGCGCCACGCGCGGTGCCGCGCGGCGCAACTGCACCTCCAGCCGGGCCAGAAGCTCGGAGAGGTGGAAGGGTTTCACCACATAATCCTGCGCCCCGGCCTCCAGCCCCTCGGCCCGGTCCTCGACCCGGTTCAGCGCCGAGAGCATGATCGCCGGCATTCGGTTGCCACGCGCGCGCAGGTCCGAGAGCAGTACCGCGCCGCTGTCCTCGCCCAGCATCATGTCGATGATCGCGGCATCGCAGCCACCGCGCCCGACATGATCGGCCGCCGCCTCGGCGGTCTCGGCCCAGGCGACGCGGTGACCCGCTGCCTCCAGCCCCCGCGACAGCAGCGAGGCGATGTCGGGGTCGTCCTCGACCACAAGGATATGCGCCATCATCCCCCCTCCCACAGCGGCAAGTCGATCCGAAGGCAGAACCCCGGCCCGCCGGGCACAAGGTCCAGCCTGCCGCCCGATGCTTCCACGACCCAGCGGGCAAGGGCAAGGCCAACGCCGAAACCGGGCGCGTCCGAGCCGCGGACGAAACGCTCGAACAGCTTTTTCTCCAGCCCCGGCGGCAGGCCGGGACCGGTGTCCCGGACCACGATCCTGGCCATGCCCTCTGCGATGCTGCCGGTTACCGTGACCACCGCGCCGCGCCCGGCATATTTGGCGGCATTCTCGAACAGCCCGGCGAAGACCTGGCGCAGCCAGTCGGCGTCGCCCGCCACCTCCGGCATAGCGAGATCGGTGGTGACGCCGATCCCCGCGCGTTTCAGCACCGGCGCAAGGTCGGCCAGAGCGGCCCCGACCGTGCGGTCCGGCGACACCCTGCCGCGCGCGAGTTCCAACTGGCCGGACTCCGAGCGGGCGATGCGCAACAAATCCTCGATCCGGCGGCAGAGCCGCGTCGCGCGGGTCAGGATGGTGTCGAAAGCGGCGCGGACGGTGGGGTCGGCCTGGCCCAGGCCCAGTTCGGCCTCTCCCATGATCACGGTCAGCGGCGTGCGCAATTCGTGCCCGACATCGGCAAAAAAACGGCGCCGGGTGGCGTCGATCCGTGCCAGCCGGTCGTTCGCGGCGGAAAGCGCGGCCGTGCGGCCCGCCACGATGCCTTCGAGCCTGCCGTAATCCTCGGCCAGCCGGGCGCGGCGGCGGTCGATCCGCATCGCCATCTGCCGCAGCCGGGCGAACATCAGCCCCAGTTCGTCATGCCCCCCCGCCCCGGCGGGCAGGCTGCCCATGGCGAGGCTTTCGGCCGCAGCCCCCGCCCGCGCCAGGCGCGCGAACAGGGGGCGCAGCACCAGCAGATAAAGCGCCAGCAGCACCAGGGGCGCCGCCAGCCCGATGCCGATGGCCGCAGCCATCAGCGGGCGCTGCAACCGCTCCATCGCGGTCAGGGCGGCGTCGCGGCGTCGGGTCTCCTGCTCGGCCTGCTGCACGACAATGCCCGGCGCCTGCGCAGCATAGAAGGCCAGCGCCGCATCGCCCGGCGCCGATCCCGGCGGCGCCGACGCCAGCGCGACCTGCAACTGGCCGAACAGCCCGCGAAGCCGCGCGGGCGTCACGCTTTGCCGCGCGCGTTGCGTGGCTTCGTCTGCCGAGGACGCGGCGGCGACATCCTCGGCCACCAGCCGGTCGAGCATATCCAGCGCCGCCAGCACCGGCCCGGTCTCGGGGGGGGCGGCGGGATCCTGCCGGATCAGCCAGGCCAGCATCCAGTCGTTCACCCGTGCCGAAAAGGCGCTGTAAGCCTCGATCCGGCGCTGCGCAGCCATCGCCTCGGCGGCGAGGAACTGCGTGCGCGACAGACCCCAGGCCGCGATCAGGGCGGCAGTCACAGCCAGCACCACCAGCAAAGCCGCCGCCAGCCAGAGCCGCAGGCGCAGGCCGGGCGGGCGGCGGGTCATGCGCGCCTCCGCAACGCGGCCTGCAAGGCACGGCGCAGATCCTCTTCCGCGACCGGCTTTTCCAATACCTCGGCCGTCAGATCCCCGGCCTCGGCCCGGATCGCATGGGCGGTTTCGGCGCTGACGATCAGCGCGGGCAGTTCACGGCCCAGATCCGCCGCCAGTGCGCGCAGGGCCTGGATGCCGGTCTCGCCACGGTCCAGCCGGTAATCGGTCAGAACCAGATCCGGCAGATCGCGCGCGGCGAAGATCCGCGCGGTCTCGACATCGGTCACCGCCCAAACCTCCATTCCCCAGCCGCGGAGCAGGAAAGCGAAGGCTTGCTGCATCGCGATATCGTTCTCGATCAGCAGCACCCGCCGCCCGGCGAAATCGGGAGCCTCGCGCGGGCGGGTGCGTTGAGCCTCGACCCGCGCCGGGGGTGCGGCCGGCCCGACCAGCGGCAGCCGCACCCGAAAGCGCGAGCCCCGGCCCGGCTCCGAGATCAATTCCAGCGGGTGGCCAAGCTGTTCGCAGGCGCGGCGCACGATGGAAAGCCCCAGACCGGTGCCCGGCTGATCGGCCTGGACCAGGCGCTCGAATTCGTTGAAGATCCGCTCCTGATCCCGGGGCAAGATACCCGGACCCTGATCCAGCACCTCCAGCCAGACGGCGGGGCGGTCCCCGCTGCCCGCATCGCGTCGCAACCCCACAAGAACCCTGGAGCCGGTGGTGTATTTCAGGGCGTTGGCGATCAGGTTTTGCGCGATCTGGCGCAGATAGACGCCATCGCTGAGCACGGTCGCGCCCGAGGCCACGAAGCGCAGGTCGATCCCGCGCGAGGCGGCCAGCGGTTGGGTGTCGATGATCAGACGGCGAAACAGCCGGCCCATGGAGATCGGGGCGAGATTGGTCTGGAAACTGCGGCTGTCCAGCTTGGCGATGTTCGACAGGGCCCGGATCAGTTCCTCGGCCGAATCGATGGTGGCGGTCAGATGCGACACCAGATCGCGCTGCATCGCATTGCTGGACAATTCGTGCAGATGCGACAGGAACAACTTCGCCGCGCTGAGCGGTTGCAAAAGATCATGGCTGGCCGCGCGCAGAAAGCGCGATTTCGCGCGGTTGGCCTGGTCGGCGACCTCGCGCGCGGCGGCCAGTTCGGTGTTGATCTGCGCGAGTTCGCTCAGCGCGGTTTCCAGATCGCGGTTGCGCGCCATCACCTCGCGTTCCAGCAGGGCGGCGGCGCGCGACAGGGCATAGGCCGGGCCGCGGCTTTCCTCGATCCGCTCCAGCCGCCGGATCAGGGCCGCGTTGATCCGCTCCAGCTTTTCGACCCGACGCTCGGCGCTGTCGCTGTCACGCAACATCGCTTGCGCCATCCGACTGGTCGAGGAAGGCCAGCCCGACGAAGGTCTGGTTCACATGGATGCCGCCGTGCTGCTCGCCATAGGTGTTGAAGCCGGCGATGCGGTAATCGCGGCACAACAGCCGCACGGTCGCCTGTTCGCCCGCCTGTTCGACCGCGATGCGGCGCAGGATGAAGTCGAATCCCAGCACCAGTTCCGCCGGGCCGATCTGCTCCATCCGAAGGCGCAGCCCCTCGGTCAGGCTTTCGGGGCGGCCCAGGGTCAGGATCGCCCCGGTCTCGATCGAGGACATCAGCGCCAATCCCCCCTCGGGGGTGACGCCGCTGATCGCGCGCACGAAATGCCGCCCGCCCGAGCGCTCCAGGAGCGGATTCTCGGCGAAGGCGCGCGGGCCGAGCGCGCTTTCCGGCACGCCGATCAGCCGGGCATATTCCCCGGCGGCGGGTTCGGCGTTGATCTCGCGGATCAGGCGGTTGTCGGGATCGGCGTCGGTCACGATCATCCGGCTGCCCACCGGGACGAAATGGTCGAAGACCACTTCCTTCACCCCGAAATCCGTGGCGATCATGCAGAAAAGCGCGCTTTCTACCCGGTCGGCGCCGTCCATCGCCAGCCTCGTCTGGCCGAACCGCAGCCCGTCGCCGGCCGATCCGCCGAGAACCAGGAGTTCGGGCAGCGCGGCATCGACGGTCGCGGTGACGAGTTCCTCGCAGCCGCTGGTGCCATCTATCAGCAGAAGGCCGAAGCGCGCCTCGCCGGGATGCGGCGGAAAGCGCCTGGCGAGGTCGCGCAGGCTGACCATCCAGTCCAGCGCGATATGCTGGCGCAGGTTCGACAACCACACCGCCTCGGCGCGAAAGGCCCCGGCGGGGAAGGCGATGGCGATCACGCTGTCCTCGTCATAGCCGCCGAACGTGAAGCCCCCGGCCGAGGAACAGGCCAGCACCCGGCAGCCGGGACCAAAGCCCGCCGACAGGCGCCCGCTGAGCGGCCCGACACACGCAGTCTCTTGCGCGAACAGCAGCACCAGCGCGAATGGCCCCTCGCCCAGATCGCGCATGAGCGTTTCCGCATCCCCGCAGCCCGAGGCGACGCGGGGGCGGGACGGCGGGCTGAAAGGGGCGGCGTCCATCCCTCTCGTCAGCGGCCGAACAGGCGGGCCCTGTTGGCCAACAGCGCGGCCTGCGTGCGGTTCGAGACGTTGATCTTCGACATGATGGCCGCGATATGGGTCTTGACCGTCGCTTCGGCGATCGACAGTTCGTAGCTGATGATCTTGTTCGGCCGGCCCTGGCAGATCAGCCGCAGGATGTTCATCTGCTGCGGCGTCAGCGAGCTGAAGCTTTGCGTCAGCGCGGCGATTTCATCGGCCTCGGCACTGTCTTCCTCATGGCCCTCGGGCAGCACGGTCTCGCCGCTCCACATCCGGCGGAAGGCATCGACCATCTCGGCCCGGGGCAGGCATTTCGAGATATAGCCGCTGGCCCCCGCCCCCATCACCGCCGAAACCATATCGACGTTCACCTCGGCCGAGATCACCGTCAGAGGCGCGCCGAGGGCGCGGGTCTTCAGGCTCATCACGCCCTCGACTCCCTTTACGTCGGGCAGGTTCAGATCCAGCACCACCGCATCGGGCACGCCTTCGGTGCGGATGCTGGCCTCGGCCGCCGCGAGGCTGATTACGCAGCGCACCCGGCCAAGGCCGAAAGCCGCGGCGAGCGTCATCGAAAGCGCCTCGCACATCAGCGGATGATCCTCGACGATCAGCACGTCGCGCACGATGCCGCCGGTATCGCGCAGGGACTTGCCTGCCGCGTTCACGGGTCGGTGTTCCATGACCTCCTCCCTGAGGCGTCCGCACCCCTCCCGCGCGGACAGGACAACTTTAAGGCATTCATAATAAGAAGCGAGCTTTAACTGCGGGCCTTTGCGCGATTTGCCGCCGAAGCCGCATTACTCTCGCAGGTGGTCCGCGATCAGCCGGCCGATCGCGAAGGCGCGCTGTTCCAGGATCACCGGCGTCTCGCAAACATAGGTCAGCGACTGCTGACGATCCTGGAAGATGCGGGTGGACCAGTCGATGTCTTCCTCCACTTTGTCGATGGCGTCGAAATCCGGCGATTCAGCGGCCATCAGCCGGTCGAACTCCCGGCGCTGCGCCTTGATATGGGCGTCGAGCGCCTCCTGCTTGTGGGCATAGCGGGTGATCCCCGCCATCACCCGGTCGCGCGATTTCTGGATATGCCCGAACGTGGCGAGAAACAGCGCGGTCAGCGCCGCGGGGTCCGCCGTCGCCGCAAATGCGCCGACCAGTTCCGCCGCTTCCTCCATCGAGGTGCGGCGCGGCGCGATCAGCTTCGCCAGCCGCTGCACGTCGGGCTCCGCCGCCCGGGCGGCGATGGCGTCGTCGGCGGGCGGTCCGGACCAGACCTGACCCGGCGAAAGCTGCGGCTGGCGGCGCTGGACGCAAGGCCAGTCGGGATCGACCGGACCCGCCGCCAGCACGGCGCCCGGCATCAGCGAGCAGAGCAGAACCAGACGCAGGATCATCGGCCACCCTCCCGTTTTCCGCGCCAGAGGCCCTTGGCGGGATCGTACATGAACACCGTGCCGCCGAAGAAAACGACGGTGCAACCCAGCGTCACCGCCACCGACAGCGGGTCGATCCGGCCATAAAGCGCGAAGCGGATCAACTCGACCGAATGGGTGAAGGGATTGGCGGCGCAAATCCGGTATAACAGCACGCTGGATTCCCGCATCCGCCACAGCGGGTAAAGCGCGGAAGAGGCGAAGAACATCGGGAAGATGACGAAATTCATCACCCCGGCGAAGTTTTCGAGCTGACGGATCGCCGAGGAAATCAACAGACCCAGCGAGCCCAGCATCAGCCCCGCCAGCACCAGCGCGGGCAGGACGGTCAGATACCCCATGGCCGGCGGGCGGATGCCCTGGAACCAGGCGACCAACAGGAAGGCATAGACCTGCACCACCGCCACCAGCACCGCCGACAGGAGCTTGGCCCCCAGCAGGAACCAGCGCGGATAGGGGCTGACCAGCAGGCTGCGCATCGCCCCCGTCTCGCGATCGTAGACCATGGAAAGCGAGCTTTGCATCCCCGAAAACAGCAGGATCATCCCGCACAGGCCGGGGACGACATAGACCTCGTAAAGCACATAGGTCCGGTAGGGCGGCGTGATCGAAAGCCCGAGGACCGAGCGGAACCCGGCCGCGAAGATGAAAAGCCAGACCAGCGGGCGCACCAGCGCGGCGAGAAAGCGCTCGCGCTGGCGGGTGAAGCGCAGGAACTCGCGCCGGGCGATGCCGGCGAAGGCGACAGGCCAACCCTTCATGCCTGCTCTCCGGTCAGGCGCAGGAAGGCCGCGTCCAGCGCGCCCTGTCCGGCCAGATCGGCGGCGCGGCCGTCGGCCAGCACCGCGCCCCTGTGCAGCACGACGACGTGATCTTCGGGCGCGATCTCCTCGAAGATATGGGTGGCCCAGAGGGTGGAAACCCCCTCTTCGGCGATCAGACGGCGGACCAGGGCCACCACCTCGGCCCGCGCCCGCACGTCGAGCCCCGCCGTCGCCTCATCGAGCAGCAGCAGTTGCGGGCG
>JAATGA010000475.1 GCA_015654855.1 Rhodobacterales bacterium | reverse complement strand
CGCTGGCGATCACCATCGAGGCCGAACCGCGCGAGGACGGCAGCCGCCGCACCACGCGTTACGATATCGACATGACGAAGTGCATCTACTGCGGCTTCTGCCAGGAGGCTTGCCCGGTCGATGCCATCGTCGAGGGGCCGAATTTCGAATTCGCCACCGAAAGCCGCGAGGAACTGTTCTACGACAAGGCCAAACTGCTGGACAACGGCGCGCGGTGGGAGGCGGAGATTGCCCGCAACCTCGAAGCCGACGCGCCCTATCGGTGATCCCATGAACGAAGCCTTCGCCCAGATGTTCCGGCAGATGATGGAGAGCGGCCAGGAGATGGCGCGCACCTTCAATCCGGGGCTGGAGACCTTCTCGGCGAAGGGGTTCGAGAAGTTTTTTCCGACCATGCCGGCCGACATGATGGAGATGTGGTTCGGCAAGACCTTCAACCGCGACGGTCTGGACGCCAAGACCCGGCTTCTGCTGACCATCGGCGCGCTGACCGTGCTGGGGGCCCAGGCCGAGCCGCAACTGCGCCTGGCCATCCGCCACGCGCTGTCGGCCGGGGCCAAACAACGCGAGATCGCCGAGACGATCTGGCAGATGAGCATGTTCGGCGGCCTGCCCGCCATGCAGAAGGCGCTGGAAATCGCCCAGTCCGTCTTTGCCGAAACCCAGGAGAATGACGCATGAGCGTTGCCGTCCTTGCCTTCTACGCCTTCGCGCTGGTGCTGATCGCCTCGGCGCTGATGGTCACGCTGGCGAAGAACCCCGTGCACTCGGTGCTGTGGCTGATCCTCGCCTTCCTGAACGCGGCGGGGCTGTTCGTGCTGATGGGGGCGGAGTTCGTCGCCATGCTGCTGCTGGTGGTCTATATCGGCGCGGTGGCGGTGCTGTTCCTGTTCGTCGTGATGATGCTGGATGTCGATTTCGCCGAGCTGAAGGCGGGCGTGTCGAAATACCTGCCGCTCGGTCTGCTGATCGGGGTGATCATCCTGCTGCAACTGTCGATGGGGATCGGGGCCTGGGTGACGGCGGACAGCGCGGCATCGCTGCGCAGGGCGGTGACGCCGGATCTGACGCAGATCGACAATACCCGCGCCCTGGCCCTGGTGATGTATGACCAATACATCTACCTGTTCCTTACCTCGTCGCTGGTGCTGCTGGTGGCGATGATCGGGGCGATCGTGCTGACGCTGCGCCACCGGCCGAACGTCAAACGGCAGAACGTGCTGCAACAGATGTGGCGCGATCCGGCCGCGACGATCGAGATGAAGGACATCAAACCGGGGCAGGGGCTGTGAGGATGCGCGCCGTTCTTCTGTCGCTTGGCGCCCTTGCGGGCCTCGGCCTTGCTGCCTGCGTCTCGGACGAGAAGGCGGTTGAGATCGGGCTGGCCACGGCCTGCGACGGCAAGAACACCGTATCCTCGGTGGGCGATCCGTCCCGGCGCTATGTCGCGGTCGAGGGTGGCGAAAGCTGCAACGGCCCGCGCCGCAACCGTTACGACACGAAGACCCTGGTCCTGATCGACTGCACGCAACCGGCGCGGCTGGACATCAAGGTGGCGCAGCTTGCGCTCGACACCGAAAGGCACGGGGCCAATTACGACCATTCGGAACTGGTCGAACGGCAAAAGGCGCGGCTGCGCCTTGGCCTCGACAATCTGGCCGGGGTCCAGGTGGCGCTCGACGCCTCGGGGGTCGCGACGGTGATGACGCCCGGCGTATCGGGCGAGGAATGCACGAAGCGCGCCTGACGGTGCGCGCGACAGCGGGGCGGGCGGCCGGTGGGCCGCGAGGTCCGTAAAGGCGCGGGGAAAACCCCGTGGCGGAAAACGACAACGGGTGACGTGCCCGGAGGGAACGGATGATGGTGGGACTGGAACATTACCTCGCGGTGGCGGCGGCGCTTTTCGTCATCGGCATCTTCGGCATCTTCCTGAACCGGAAGAACGTGATCGTCATCCTGATGTCGATCGAGATGATCCTGCTGGCGGTGAACATCAACCTCGTCGCCTTTTCCACCCATGCGGGCGACCTTGTGGGCCAGGTCTTCACGCTGTTCGTGCTGACGGTGGCGGCGGCCGAGACGGCGATCGGCCTTGCGATCCTGGTGGTCTTCTACCGCAACCGCGGGACCATCGAGGTCGAAGACGTGAACGTGATGAAAGGCTGAAGGCGCAATGGCAACGATCATCCTTTTCGCGCCGCTGATCGGCGCCCTGATCTGCGGCTTCGGCTGGAAGCTGATCGGCGAGACCGCCGGTCAGGTGATCACCACCGGTCTGGTCTTTCTGGCGGCGATCCTGTCCTGGGTCATCTTCCTGGGTTTCGATGGCGAGACGCAGCAGCATGTGATCCTGCGCTGGATCGAAAGCGGTTCGCTTTCGACCGAATGGGCGATCCGGGTCGACCGGATGACCGCGATCATGCTGGTCGTGGTGAACTCGGTCTCGGCTTTGGTCCATCTCTACAGCTTCGGCTACATGGCGCATGACCCGGCCTGGAACGAGGGCGAAAGCTACAAGCCGCGCTTCTTCGCCTATCTGTCCTTCTTCACCTTCGCGATGCTGGCGCTGGTGCCCTCGGACAACCTGGTGCAGATGTTCTTCGGCTGGGAAGGGGTGG
>JAATGA010000407.1 GCA_015654855.1 Rhodobacterales bacterium | reverse complement strand
CTGGTGCTCGACCGCGGCCGTATCATTGAGCGGGGCCGTTTCCGCGCGCTGGTCGATCAGGGCGGGCTGTTCGCCAGACTGGTGGAGGAAGGCGCGATCCACGAGCCTTCTGCGGGCGAATAGCGCGCCCTGCAGGCGCGCAGTCCAGGTCCTGCGGGTTCCCGCCTGCGGCTCCACGCCCCCTGCGCCTGTCCGCCATCAGCCCGCCGCGGACCCGCCCCCGGCGGTCCTTGCATTGTCCCGCCGCTGGCCGCACTCTGCCACCAGCCCATATTTGCCGGAGCCCTCCCCATGTCCCTCCTTGATGCTGCCACCGAAATCCGCCCCCGCGCCTATGCGCCCTATTCGGGCTTTCGCGTCGGCGCCGCAGTCCGGGCGGTCTCGGGCAACATCTATCAGGGCGTGAATGTCGAAAATGTCGCCTACCCGGAAGGCACCTGCGCCGAAGCCGGCGCGATTGCCGCGATGATCGCGGGCGGAGATACCCGTATCGCCGAGGTCTGCGTGATCGCCGACAGCCCGCGTCCGGTCCCCCCCTGCGGCGGCTGCCGCCAGAAGCTGGCCGAATTTGCCGGTGGCGACGTGAAAGTGACCCTTGCCACCACCGCCGGTCAGATCCTCGAAACCACGGTCAGCGCGCTGCTGCCCGGTGCCTTCGACGCGGGCCATATGGCGAAGACCGGAAAAGACGCCTGATGGCAGCCGTCGACGCACGCACGATCATTGCCTCGGTGCGGGACGGGAAAGGCCTGTCTGAACGCCAGGCGAAATGGTTCGCGGACGGGCTCGCCTCGGGTGCGGTCAGCGACGCGCAGGCCGGGGCCTTCGCCATGGCGGTCCTGCTCAACGGACTGTCGGACGACGGGCGTGTCGCGCTGACGCGGGCGATGCGCGATTCGGGAGAGGTGATGTCCTGGGACCTGCCCGGGGCGGTCGTCGACAAGCATTCGACAGGCGGGGTGGGTGATTCCGTATCACTGATCCTCGCGCCTGCGCTGGCGGCCTGCGGGGTGTTTGTGCCGATGATATCGGGGCGCGGCCTTGGCCATACCGGCGGCACTCTCGATAAGCTGGAGGCGATCCCAGGGTGCAGGACAGAACTGACGGAAGAAATTTTCCGCGCGGTGACGCGCGATGTCGGCTGCGCAATCGTCGCGGCCAGCGACCGTCTTGCCCCGGCCGACCGTCGGCTTTATGCGATCCGCGATATTTCAGGCACCGTGGAAAGTATCGACCTGATCACCGCATCCATCCTTGCCAAAAAGCTGGCGGGCGGCATCGGGGCACTGGTGCTGGATGTCAAATGCGGATCGGGCGCGTTTATGAAAACCGCAGCCGGGGCAGAACGGCTGGCGCGGTCTCTGGTCACGGCCGCAAACGGTGCGGGCTGCAAAGCATCCGCGCTGATTACCGACATGAATCAGCCGCTTGGCTGCTCCGCAGGCAACGCGCTTGAGATCCTTGAGGTCATGGAGACGCTGACCGGCGAGGCCGTCAACCAGGCGCTGTGGGATGTGGCCGCAGCCCTGGGTGGTGAGGTGCTGGCGCTGGCGGGCGTGGCCCCGGATCCCGATGAGGGCGCCGACCGGATCGACACCGTGCTGTCCGACGGCCGCGCCGCCGAGATTTTCGGCGAGATGGTCGCCGCCCAGGGCGGGCCCCTTGATTTCATCGACCGCTATCCCGACCGGCTGCCGTCTGCGCCGGTGATGATTGAAATACTGGCCGGGCGTTCGGGTTATATCAGCGGGATCGACACCGGCGCGCTGGGGATGGAGGTCGTGCGGCTGGGCGGCGGGCGCATGCGCGCGGGGGACCGGATCAACCCCTCGGTCGGATTTTCGCGCCTTGCGATGATCGGCGACCGCATGGCGCCCGATCAGCCGCTGGGGTTTGTCCATGCTGCAAATGCCGCCGATGCGGAACGCGCGACTGCGGCGCTGCGCGATGCCTACCACATCAGCGATGAGGCCCCGGACGAGCCGCCGCTGATCCTCGACCGGATCGGGTGAGATGATGACCGGACGGCGTGCATTTCTGATCGTGATGGATTCGGCGGGTATCGGCGGTGCCCCGGACGCGGACCGCTTTTTCAACGGCACCCTGCCCGACAGCGGTGCCAATACGCTTTTGCATATCGCCCAGGCCTGTGCTGCGGGCGCGGCCCGGGACGGCCGCCACGGGCCGCTGCATCTGCCGGTGCTCGACCGGCTGGGCCTCGGCGCGGCGATCCGGCTGGCAGGCGGCATGGCGCCCGATGCGGCCATTCCCGGACTTCACGCTGTGCCGCAGGGTATCTGGGGTGCTGCGACCGAGATCTCCCGGGGCAAGGATACGCCCTCGGGCCACTGGGAACTGGCAGGGGTGCCCGTCCCCCGGGACTGGACATATTTTCCCGACACCTCCCCCGCCTTTCCCGCCGGGCTGTCGGCGGCGGTTGCAAAGCTTGCCGGAACCGCCGGGATTCTCGGCGACTGTCATGCCTCGGGCGTGCCGGTCATCGAGGCGCTGGGGCCCGCGCATATGCGCAGTGGCTGGCCGATCTGCTACACCTCTGCCGACAGCGTCTTTCAGATCGCGGCGCATGAGGAAACCTTCGGGCTGGACCGGCTGCTGAAGCTCTGCCGGGACATCGCCCCGATGGTGCATGGAATGCACGTGGGCCGGGTGATCGCCCGGCCGTTCACCGGCACGCCCGGCAATTTCCGCCGCACCGGCAATCGCCATGACTACGCCATCGCCCCACCCGCGCCGACCCTGCTGGACGCGGCATTCGCTGCGGGTCGCGAAACCCATGCCGTGGGCAAAACTGGCGATATCTTCTCGATGCGCGGCATCGGGCATCTGCACAAAGGCGAAGGCGATGCCGGGCTGATGCGGGAACTGATGGCGCTGACAGATACGGCCGCCGATGGCAGCCTGACCTTCGCCAATTTCGTCGAATTCGACAGCCTTTATGGCCACAGACGGGATGTGTCGGGCTATGCCCGGGCGCTGGAATGGTTCGATGCGCAGGCGGCCGCGTTTCTCGACAGGCTGCGTCCCGGCGATCTGGCGCTTTTCACCGCCGATCACGGCAAT
>JAATGA010000288.1 GCA_015654855.1 Rhodobacterales bacterium | reverse complement strand
CTTCGCATAATCGCCGGCCAGCGTCGCCGCCTGAAACTCGGCGCAAAGCCGCGGCGCGACGTTGGCTGTCACACTGATGCAGCCGACCCCGCCATGGGCGTTGAAGCCAAGCGCCGTCGCGTCCTCACCCGAAAGCTGGATGAAATCCGCTCCACAGGTCTGGCGCTGCATCGAAACGCGCTCGATCTTGCCGGTGGCATCCTTGACCCCGACGATGCGCGGCAGCTTCGCAAGCTCCCCCATCGTTTCGGGCGTCATGTCGACGACCGAGCGGCCGGGGATGTTGTAGATGATGATCGGCAGGGTGCAGCAATCGTGCAGCGCGGTGAAATGCGCGATCAGCCCTCCTTGCGTCGGTTTGTTGTAATAGGGCGTCACGACCAGGGCCGCATCGGCGCCGACACGTTCAGCATGGCGGATCAACCGGATGCCCTCGGCCGTGTTGTTCGAGCCTGCGCCGGCCACGACCGGCACCCGGCCGGCGGCGGTCTGCACGACGAATTCGACGACCCGTTCATGCTCCTCATGCGTCAGCGTCGGGCTTTCGCCCGTGGTGCCGACGGGGACGAGGCCGGTCGAGCCTTCGGCGATATGCCATTCGACCAGCTTCTTCAGCGTGTCCAGATCGACCTGGCCGTCCTTGAACGGCGTCACCAGGGCTGGCAGGGACCCTTTGATCATGGCGCGCTATCTCCGTCTTGGGCATGAGTCGCCCGGTTGCGAACGCGCCCTGATTAGCCTTGCAGCCGGCCCTTGCCAAGCGGGGGACCATCATCGCGCCGCCCGGCGACGACAGGGGGTGCGAAAGGCGCGCGGCGGCTGGCGGCGCGGCGGTTCAGCCTCCCTCTTCCGCCGGGTCAAAGGGGCGGGTCCCCTCGGGCCGGAATTCGGCCAGAACGGCGGTGATCGCCGTCTTGCGCAAGGGCTTGGTCAGATAGCGGTCTATCCCCGCCGACAGGATCGTCTCGGCATCGCCCTGCATCGCATGGGCGGTCAGCGCCACGATGGGCACATGCGCGCCCCGCGCCTCGGCCGCGCGGATGGCCGTCGCGGCCTCGCGCCCGTCCATGATCGGCATCGAGATGTCCATGAACACCAGATCGGGCTCCAGCGCCGCGCAAAGCCCGACCGCCTCGCGCCCGTCGCAGGCGAAGTGCAGGTCGAGATCCAGATCCCTGACCATCTTCTGAAAGATCAGTTGGTTGGTCCGGTTGTCCTCGGCCACCAGCAGCCGCATCGCCCGGTCTGCCCCGCCGCCAAGCGGCACCATCACCGCATCGGGCAGCGGCGCCTCTTCGGCCAGGGCCTGCAAGCAGTGGTAAAGTTCGGCCCGCAGGATCGGCTTTTGCAGGATCGCGGCCAGATGCGCCGCCCCCGACCCCTCGCGCGCCGCGGCAGGGTTCGAGGACAACAGCACCACCGGCATCGTCCGACCCGCTTCGCGGATGCGCGCGGCAAGGGTCAGCCCGTCCATCTCGGGCATTTCGTGATCCGTGATCACCACGTCATACTCCGCGTCCCGCGCCAGCGCGGCCAGCGCCTCCGCCCCCGAGCGGCACAGCGTCACCGCGATGCCGGCAGGCGCCAGTTGCCGTTCGAGGATGGTGCGGTTGATCAACTGATCGTCGACCACCAGCGCCCGGCGCACCGGGATCGCGGCGCGCGGCAACGTGGTCGCCTCTTCGGCCGGCGGCAGGGTCAGACGGAAGCCGAAACAAGAGCCGCGCCCGGGCTCGCTGTCGACCCAGATCGCGCCCTCCATCCGCTCGATCAGGCGGCGGGTGATGGCGAGGCCCAGCCCGGTGCCCTCATACTTGCGGTTCGCCTCGCCTTCGACCTGGTTGAACTCGCCGAAGATATGTTCGAGCTGATCGGCCGCAATGCCGATGCCGGTATCCTCGACCGTGACATGCAGCTGCTGGCGGCCGGGTGGGGTTTCGATGCCTACGACGCGGATCAGCACATGGCCGGCCTCGGTGAACTTCACCGCATTGCCGACAAGGTTGATCAACACCTGGCGGATCCGCCCCTGGTCGGCGATATAGCGGGTCGGCAGGAACATGTAGTAGTCGATCAGAAGGTCGATTCCTCGCGCCCGCGCGCGCGGTTGCAGCAACATCGCCACCTCGTGAATCGTGCGCTCCAGATCGAAGGGCGCGGGGTGCAGGGTCAGCCGCTCGGCCTCGATCTTGGAATAGTCGAGGATGTCGTTGATGATCTGCAACAACGCCTCGCCCGAGGATTTGATCGTCTCGGCGAACAGGCGCTGTTCCTCGTTCAGCATCGTGTCGCACAACAGTTCGGCCATGCCGATGACGCCATTCATCGGGGTGCGGATTTCATGGCTCATATTGGCGAGGAAGGCGGATTTCGCCCGGCTTGCCGCCTCGGCGGCCAGACGGGCGGCTTCCAGCGCGGCCTGCTGGGCCTTC
Organism: Rhodobacterales bacterium; assembly: GCA_015654855.1. GTDB lineage: Bacteria > Pseudomonadota > Alphaproteobacteria > Rhodobacterales > Rhodobacteraceae > JAATGA01. The sequence continues at coordinate 10,368 of JAATGA010000288.1, read as the reverse complement.
ATCTCGGTGAAGTCGACGCGCAGGCCAACCCGCCCGCCATCGGGCGTGGCCTTGTCGATCGAGCGGATCCAGCGGCCGTCGGCAAGCTGATGATCGCCTTGCGCATATTCCGTGCCGTGTTCGGCCAGCCGCGCGCGCAGCCACTCCTCCTCCTGCCCGACGGCATCGGCATATTGCCCGAGGTCCAGCCCGTATCGCAGGATCGACTCGAACGTCGCGCCGCGCCGCATCGCCGGTTCGGAACCGGCATAGATCGCGCGATAGCTGCTGTTGCAGATCACCAGCCGGTCGGTCCGGTCGAACAGCACGAACCCGTCGGGAATGGCCTCGACCGCCGACCAGATCAGCATCTGCTCGGTGACGTTCAGCGTCAGCGAGACGATGTCGCCGTCATGTGCCCGCCGGTCGAGCAGCCGCAGCCAACCGCCGCCGGCCATCTGCAATTCGACCGACGGGATCGGATCGGACCGCCAGCGCGCCAGCATCCCGGCAACCCAGTCCCCGGGTGTCGCGCCGGCGGTTGCGACCAGCCCCGCATCCGCCGCGATTTGCAGGATCCGGGCATAGGGCGTGCCAACCGCGACGCCATGCCCCTCGAACGGGGCGAGCCAGGCGCGGTTCGCAACGACCAGCCGCTGCGAGGCGTCGAAGACCGCGAAACCATCGGGGATCGTGTCGATCGAATCCCACAGCCGCCGCTCGGCCATGACGGCGGCGGTCTGCGCCCGCTCCATCTCGGACAGCGCGTGGCTGTTCCGGCCCTTCAGCGCCTCGGTCTCGGTCCGGGCCGAGGCTGCAGCGCGCTGCTGTTCGGCCACCATGCCGGACAGCGCGCGGGCGTGCTGCGACAGCCGCTCGTTGGCCGCGACAAGTTCGCGACTTTTCAGTTCCAGCAGGCGTTCCGCCGCCAGACGCGCCCGCCTTTCCCGTGCCAGCCTTTCGGCGATATCCATGCCGCCCCCGCGCGATCCGTCCTTCCGGCCGTTGCGGCAGATTGGAACGGCCGGGGTGAACGCCGCCTTAACGATCCCGATGGTCTTGTCAGTCGTGGCCGCGCGTGACAGCATCCGGCCATCATTTCAGTGGAGGGCTTTACGGTGCGGCATTCGGTCAGGCTTACGCTCGCAGGCATTTTCGCGGGATTTCTTGCTTTCGGCACCGGCAGCGCCTCGGCCGATTCGCTGATTCCCGAACGGCGGCTGACCCTGCTGGAGAACACCGACATGCCCGGCGGCGATGTCGGCTCGATGTTCGACACCGACATCGAATCCTGCGAACGCGCCTGCCTCGCCAATGACAACTGCACGCATTTCACCTTCAACACCCGCAATGGATCCTGCTTCGTCAAATCCGGTCCGGGGGAGCCCGCCTTCTTCCAGGGGGCCTGGTCAGGCGCGGTCGCGACCGCCGCCCCGAGCGCCGAAGCGCGGGCCCAGACGCGGCGGGGCGAGTTGGGCTTCCTTCAGGACTGGCAGGTCGAGGGGGCTCTGTCGCAGGCCCGCGGCCTCGCCAACCAGCATTCGACCAACGGCTTCACCGCCGACGAACACCGCGCCTCGGCCGCCGATGCCGAGGGGGCGTCGCAATATTTCCGTGCCGCCGAATTCACCGGCGCGGCGGTCAACCTGACCGATGCCGCCGAGGATTGGCTGGAATACGGCCGCCTGCTGCGCCGCTCGGCCGAAACCAGCGGCCAGGGAAGCTATGAGGATGCCTTCAACGCCACCGTGAACGCCTATCTGCGCGCCGACGGCGCCGCGCTGCGCCACACGATCCTGGTCGAGATGGGCGGGATCCAGGAACAGCGCAGCCGGGGGTCCGACAAGGTGATGGCCCTGCGCCTGGCGCAAAGCCTGCAACACCGCGACGATACCGAGGCCGAACTCGACGACGCCATCGGCAAATACGGCTTCCGCATCGAGGGCAACGAGGTGCTGGCCGACAGCGCCCGGCCGCAGATCTGCGTGACCTTCACCGATCAGCTTGTGGCGAACGGTGTCGATTATTCGACATATGTGCAACTGCCGGCCCCCGGAATGACCGTCACCTCGGACGGCTGGCGGCAGCTTTGCATCGGCGGGGTTGAACACGGGCAACGCTACACCCTGACCTTCCGCGAGGGGCTGCCGGCTGCCGACGGGCAGGAACTGGCGAAATCGGTGCAGATCGCCGCCTATGTCCGCGACCGCTCGCCCGCGGCCTTCTTCCCCGGCCGGGGCTATGTGCTGCCGCGCGCCGGCGGCGCCTCGATCCCGGTCAGCACGGTGAACGCCACCACGCTCGACCTGAAGCTTTACCGCGTGACCGACCGCAACCTGCTGCGTTCTTTCCAGAACGACTATTTCGGCGAGGATATGCAGGAATATCGCGAGGAATGGTTCGCCTCCGAGATCGGGTCCGAGGTCTGGAAAGGCACGGCCACCGTCGGGCAAGAGGTAAACAGGGACGTGACCACACGCCTGCCGCTGGACGAGGCCCTGGCCGACAAGGGGCCGGGCATCTACGTCCTGCGCGCCGCGATCCCGGGGGCCGACCCTTGGGAAAACCCCTCGGCCTGGCAATGGTTCGTGGTCTCGGACCTCGGCCTGACAACCATGTCGGGGATCGACGGGCTGCACGTCTTCGTCCGGGGTCTTGGCGATGCGGCGGCGCGTGACGGCGTGACGCTGGAACTGATGTCGGTCGCGAACGAGGTTCTGGGCACCGCCACGACCGACGACCAGGGCTATGCCCGGTTCGACGCAGGCCTGACGCGCGGCACCGGCAGCGCGGCGCCCGGCCTGATCGTGGCGAAAACCGACGACGATCTGGCCTTCCTGTCCCTGACCGAGCCGGAGTTCGACCTGTCCGACCGGGGTGTCGAGGGGCGCGAGGCCGCGCCGCCGGTCGATGTCTTCCTGACCACAGACCGGGGCGCCTATCGCGCTGGCGAGGTGGTGAACGTCACAGTTCTGGCCCGCGACGCCGGGGCAAAGGCCGTGACCGACCTGCCGCTGACCGCTGTTCTGAAACGCCCCGATGGCGTGGAATACTCCCGCCAGCTCGCGCAGGACGCGGGCGCGGGCGGCCATGTCTTCGCCTTGCCGGTCGCGGGGTCCGCGCCGCGCGGAACCTGGACGCTGGACATCCTGGCCGATGCCGATGCGGCCCCCTTGGCGACGAAAACCTTCCTCGTCGAGGATTTCCTGCCGGAACGCATCGACTTCGCCCTGACCCCCGACAGCGAAACCATGCGCCTCGGCGATCAGCCGCAGGTGACGCTCGACGCCAAATACCTCTTCGGCGCGCCCGCCGCCGATCTCGCCATCGAGGGAGAGGTGGTGCTGCGCGCCGCGAGCGGCGGGCTGCCGCAATTCCCCGGCTATGTCTTCGGCCGCAGCGACGACCCGTTCGAACTGCGCGTCGAAAGCTTCGGCGGCGAGGTCACGGATGCCGGCGGTAAGGCCACGCTGACCCTGCCCCTGCCCGAAGTGACCGAGGATCCGCACCGCCCGCTGGAAGTGCTGGCCGCCGTCCGCGTCGCCGAAGGCTCGGGCCGCCCGGTGGAACGCCGGATCAGCCGGATCGTCACGCCCTCGGAACCGATGATCGGCGTCAAACCCGCCTTCGACGGCGTGGCCGGCGAAGGGACCGAGGCGCGGTTCCAGGTCCTGGCCATCGGCGACGGGTTCCAGCCCGTCGAAACCGCAGTGCGCTGGACGCTGACCCGCATCCGCACCGATTACCAATGGTATCGCGCCGACGGATCGTGGAACTGGGAGCCGGTGATCAGCCGCTCCCCCGTCGCCGAGGGCGAGGCGACCACCGGCGCGATGCCGCTCGAACTCGGGGCGCGCGTCGACTGGGGTCAATATGAATTCGCCGTCGAGCAGGCGGACGGATCGGCCCGCACGGCGACCACCTTCTGGGCAGGCTGGTATGCCCCCGCCGATACCACGACGACACCCGACACGTTGGAACTGTCGCTCGACAAACCCGCCTATAAGGCCGGCGAGACGGCGCGCCTGCGCGTCGTGCCGCGCGCGGCGGGCACGGCTCTGGTCACCGTTCTGTCGAACCGGCTGATCGCGATGCAGGCGGTCGAGGTGACCGAGGGCGAAAACATCATCGACCTGCCCGTCACCGACGACTGGGATGCGGGGGTCTACGTCACCGCCTCTGTCCTGCGACCGATGGATGTGGCGGCGGGGCGCAACCCGGCCCGCGCGCTCGGCCTGACCCATGCGAAAGTCGACCCGGGCGCGAAGGCCCTGTCCGTCGCCATCGAGGCGCCGGCGGAATCCGCGCCGCGCGGGCCGCTGGATGTGGCTGTCAAGGTCGACGGGATCGCCAGCGGCGACACGGCCTGGGTCACGATCGCGGCGGTGGATCAGGGCATCCTGAACCTGACCGGCTACACCCCGCCCGATCCGCAGGGCTATTACTTCGGTCAGCGCAAGCTGGGCGTCGGCATCCGCGATGTCTATGGCAGGCTGATCGACGGGCTGACCGGGGCCGAGGGCCAGGTCCGCTCGGGCGGCGACGCCTCGGGTCCCGGCAACCAGGCCCCGCCCCCCACGGAAGAGCTGGTGGCTTACTTCTCCGGCCCCGTTCAGGTCGGTGCCGACGGCTATGCGCGGGCGAGCTTTGACATGCCGTCCTTCAACGGCACGGTAAAGGTCATGGCCGTCGCCTGGTCGGAAACCGGGGTGGGCCAGGCCCACGCCGATGTGCTGGTTCGCGACCCGGTGGTCGTCACCGCCAGCCTGCCGCGCTTCCTCGCCCCCGGCGACCAGTCGCGGCTGCTGCTGGAAATCGTCCACGCCACCGGCCCCTCGGGACGGATGAGCCTCGATGTCGCGGGGCATGGGGTGACGCTCGGCAACGTGCCTTCGGGCTTCGATCTGGCCGAAAAGGGCAAGGCGGTCTTCGCCGTGCCGGTGACGGCGGAGGCTGTGGGGATCCAGACCATCGACGTGCGGCTCACCACACCCGACGGCAAGCTTCTTGAAAAGACGCTGACCATCCCCGTGCAGGTGAACGACCCCGAGGTCGCACGGATTTCCCGCCTCGACCTCGCCAAGGGGCAGACCTTCACCTTCGACCACGAGGTCTTCGGCGGCATGATCCCGGGCACGGGTCGCGCGACGCTGGCCGTCGGGCCGATCGCCCGGCTGAACGCGCCGGGCATCCTCGCGGCCCTCGGCCGCTATCCCTATGGGTGCACCGAGCAGATGACCTCGAAGGCGCTGCCACTGATCTACTTCGATCAGATGTCGCAGGCGCTGAACCTGACGCCCGACACCAATGTGCGGACCCGGGTGCAGCAGGCGATTGCCGAGATCCTGACCAACCAGGCCTCGAACGGCGCTTTCGGCCTCTGGCGACCGGACAGCGGCGATTTCTGGCTGGACGCCTATGTCACCGACTTCCTCAGCCGGGCGAAGGCGCATGGCTATGAGGTGCCGACTCAGGCCTTCCGCATGGCGCTGGACAATCTGCGCAACCAGGTGAACCAGTCGCCCGACTTCGACGCGACGACCAATGGCGGTGGCCAGGCGCTGGCCTATGCGCTGATGGTTCTGGCCCGCGAGGGCGGGGCGGCGGTCGGCGATCTGCGCTATTACGCCGATGTGAAAGGCGACGATTTCGCCACCCCCATCGCGCAGGCGCAGCTTGGCGCGGCGCTGGCCAGCTACGGCGATCAGACGCGGGCCGATGCGATGTTCCGTCGGGCCGTCGCGCGGGTCGAAAACCTGCCTGTAATCGAAAGGGATCAGGTCTTCCGCGCCGATTACGGCACCAACTTCCGCGATACGGCGGCGGTGCTGACGCTGGCGGCCGAATCCGGCTCGCAGGCGGTGGACCGCGAGGCGCTGACCGACCGGATCGTCGCCACGCGCAGCCTGTCGACCCAGGAAAGCACCTGGACGCTGCTGGCGGCCAATGCGCTGATCGACGGGCGCGGGGCGGAGGGCATCACGCTGAACGGCGAGCCCGCCAGCGGCCCGCTGGTCCGCGCGCTGGACGCGAATACGGTCGAGCCGGTTCTGGTGAAAAACAGCGGCGCCGATACGGTGATCACCGTCACGGCTTACGGTGTGCCCTCCGAGCCGGAACCCGCCGGCGGCACCGGCTATAAGATCACCCGCAGCTATTTCACGCTGGAGGGCGAGCCGGTCGATGTCGCCTCGGTCAAGGCCGGGACGCGGCTGGTCGCGGTGCTGGAGATTACGCCCTTCGGCCGGGGCGAGGCGCGGCTGATGGTCGCCGACCCCCTGCCCGCCGGGTTCGAGATCGACAACCCCAACCTGATCTCGGCCGGCTCGCTGTCGACGCTGGACTGGCTTTCGACCGAAACCGATGTCGCCCACTCCGAGTTCCGCCAGGACCGGTTCCTGACCGCCATCGACAGATATGGGTCCGAGCCGTTCAAACTGGCCTACATCGTCCGCGCCATCTCGCCAGGCACCTTCCGCCACCCGGCGGCCTCGGTCGAGGATATGTATCGCCCCGATTGGCGCGCGCGCAGCGAGACCTCGGTGGTGACGGTCACGGAATGATCGGGGCGGAACAGGCGGCAGGGCGGCCATGAGGCTGCGCGCCGGCCCCGTGCTTGCCATCGCCCTGACCCTTTGGGCCGGGGCGATGGCGCGGGACCGTTTCGACGCCTTCATCGACGCGACGATCCTGCCTCCCCTGGTACTCGATACCGGGGTGGAGGTTCTGGACCGCGACGGCCAGTTGCTGCGCGCCTTTACCGTGGCGGATGGCCGCTGGCGGCTGGCGGTCGCACCCGACGGAGTGGACCGCGATTATCTGGCGCTGCTGGTGGATTACGAGGACAAGCGCTTTCGCGACCATCCCGGCGTGGATCTGCGCGCCGTGGCGCGGGCGGCGTTGCAGGCGCTGCGCTATGGCCGCGTGGTCTCGGGCGGCTCGACCCTGACGATGCAGGTCGCGCGCCTGCTGGAGGAAAGCGGCACCGGCAAAGTCTCGGGCAAGCTGCGGCAGATGCGGGTGGCGCTGGCGCTGGAGCGGCGGCTGACCAAGGACCAGATCCTTCAGCTTTATCTGCACCTTGCCCCCTATGGCGGCAACCTCGAAGGGGTGCGCGCGGCCGCGCTGTCTTACTTCGGCAAGGAGCCGCGCCGGTTGACGCTGGCCGAGGCGGCGCTGCTCGTCGCCATCCCGCAATCGCCAGAGGCGCGGCGTCCCGACCGCAGCCCGGCCCGCGCCTCGGACGCGCGCGACAGGGTGCTGGCACGGGCGCTCGGCGACGGGCTGGCGACGGCCGATCAGATCGCCGCCGCCCGGACCGAACCTGTGCCCGGTGTCCGACGTCCCTTTCCGGTCCTGGCCCCGCATCTGGCCGACCGCGCCCGCGCCACGCCCGGCGCGGGGCGCGAGATCCGGCTGACCATCGGCCGCGAGTTGCAATCCGGTCTTGAATCGCTCGCCGCCGAGGTGGTGGCAGGGCGCGGCGACCGGTTGCAGATCGCGATCCTGGTGGCCGACCATGCAACGGGGGAAATCCTCGCCTCGGTCGGTTCGGCCTTCTACCGCGCCGACCGGCGGCAGGGCTTTGTCGATATGACGCAAGCCCTGCGCTCGCCCGGATCGACGCTGAAGCCGCTGGTCTACGGCCTCGCCTTCGACGAGGGCCTCGCCCATCCCGAAACGCTGATCGAGGATCGGCCGCGCAGTTTCGGCGGCTACGCGCCGCAGAACTTCGACCGGCAGTTTCGCGGCACGGTGCGGGTGCGCGAGGCCTTGCAGATGTCGCTGAATCTGCCCGTCGTCGCCCTGACCGAGGCGATCGGACCGGAAAAGCTGCTCTCTGCGATGGAGGCGGCGGGGGTCCGCGCCAAACTGCCGGGCGGCAAGCCGGGGTTGGCCATAGCGCTTGGAGGGGTTGGCGTCACGTTGCAGGATCTGGTGCAGCTTTACGCCGCCATCGCGCGGGGCGGCGTGGCGCTGCCGCTGACCTGGGCCGCCAGCGGCGACAGGGCGGGAGGTCAGCGCATCCTGACCCGCGCCTCGGCGTGGCAGGTGGGCGACATCCTCGCCGGCATCGCGCCGCCGCCGGGGATGCCGGCGAACCGGCTGGCCTATAAGACCGGCACCAGCTACGGCAACCGCGACACCTGGGCCATCGGCTTCGACGGGGCCTATGTGGCCGGCGTCTGGATGGGCCGGGCAGACGGCACCCCGGTCCCCGGGGCCTTTGGCGCCGAGGTCGCGGCTCCGGTCCTGTCGCGGGTATTCCAGCGCATCGCGCCCCGTCTCGCACCGCAGCCCCCTGCCCCGCCGGAAACGCTGATCGTGCCAAATGCGGCCCTGCCGCAACCGCTGAAGCGCTTCCGCTCGCGCAGCGCGGCCTTTGCCGCCGTCCAGGCGGATGCGCCGGTGGTGGCCTTCCCGCCCGACGGGGCCGAGGTCGAGGCGCTGCCCCAGGGTCTTATGGTCCGGGTGCGCGGCGGGGCCGCCCCCTTCACCTGGCTCGCCGACGGGGTGCCGGTGGCCGTGTCGCTCGCCGCGCGCGAAACCTTTCTGACGCTGCCCGGCAAGGGTTTCGTCACCCTGTCGGTGATCGACGCCGGCGGTCGCTCCGCCAGGACACAAATCAGACTGCGCTGAAAACCTCGCGCCTTTCTTGCCCATTCACCCCGGCTTACATATCCCCGCCGGAAGCTTCGGCCTCCACTTCGGGATCTCGCCACAGGACCGCCTCGCGGCAGCCGTTCCGGCGGGGGCTCGATACCCCTGCCGGAACGCGGCCACCTCAGATCCGCTCGACCGCCAGGGCAATCCCCTGCCCACCGCCGATGCACATGGTGATCAGCGCGCGTTTGCCCCCCGTGCGGTGCAGCTCGGCAATGGCCTTGGCCGTGATGATCGCGCCCGTTGCGCCCACCGGATGGCCAAGCGCGATGGCCCCGCCGTTCGGGTTCACCTTCGCCGGATCGAATCCCAGTTCGCGCGAGACCGCCAGGGCCTGGGCGGCGAAGGCCTCGTTCGACTCGATCACGTCGAAATCCTCCACCGTCAGCCCGGTGCGGGCCAGCAGGTTGCGCACCGCGGGGATGGGGCCGATGCCCATCACCTCGGGCGCGACGCCGGCATGGCCGTAGCCCAGCACCCGGGCCAGCGGCTTCGCCCCCGCGACCGCACCGTCGCGCGCCAGCACCAGCGCCCCCGCCCCGTCGTTCAGGCCCGAGGCATTGCCAGCCGTCACCGTTCCCTCCCTCCGAAACGCCGGCTTCAGCCCGGCCAGAGCTTCGGCCGTCGTGGCTTTCGGATGCTCATCCACCGCGAAACCGACCGGCCCCTTGCGCGAGGGCACCTCGACCGGGACGATCTGTCCGGCGAAGCGTCCCCCGGCGATGGCGCGGGCGGCGCGGGTCTGGCTTTCCAGCGCGAAGGCGTCCTGATCCTCGCGGCTGATGCCGTAGCGGGCGGCGACGTTTTCCGCCGTCACCCCCATATGCCCCGTGCCGAACGGACAGGTCAGCGCGCCGGTCATCATGTCGAGCGCGCGGGTATCCCCCATCTTCTGCCCGAAGCGCGCGGTGGTCAGGGCGAAGGGTGCGCGGCTCATGCACTCCGCCCCGCCCGCCAGCGCGACATCGGCATCGCCAAGCGTCAGCGCCTGCATCGCCGAGACGATGGCCTGCACGCCGGACCCGCACAGCCGGTTGACGTTCATCGCCGGGGTTTCCTCGGGGATGCCCGCGCCCATGGCGGCGAGGCGCGACAGATACATATCCTTCGGCTCGGTGTTGATGACATGGCCGAAGACCACATGGCCGACCCGTGCCCCTTCGATCCCCGCCCGCTCCAGCGCCGTGCGGGCGGCGATTGCGGCAAGCTGATGCGGCGCAAAGCCCGAAAGGCTGCCGCCGAAGGTGCCGATGGCGGTCCGCGCCGCCGAAAGGATCAGGATGTCGGTCATGGGTTCCGCCCGTTCGCTGCCAAAGGGACATGGGCAGAGCCACCCCATGCGGCGCGCCCTTCCTCCCCCGTCGCGGTCGATTCTGCACGGAAGGCCTAGCGGCACAAGCCCGCCACGCCTCCGATCGACCGGCCGGGGCGGTTGACGCCGCCACGTCACACAGGCTACGCCCGATGGCAAGCACAAGGCCGCCGGGGTTCGGGAGACCCTCGGGGCAAGCGGCCCTGGCGCGGAGGGTGATCTTGCAGGACAGGCGAAGGGCCCGACTGGGGCTGCTGCTGGTCGGTTTCGCCACCTTCATCGTCATGGGCGCGGGGCAGTCGCTGCTCGGCCCGGCGCTTCCGGCCTTTGCCCGAAGCTTCGGCATCGCCCCGGCCACGGCGGGCCAAGTCGTCACGGCACTTTGGGTCGGCTGCGCGAGCGGGGTCCCGGCG
>JAATGA010000444.1 GCA_015654855.1 Rhodobacterales bacterium | reverse complement strand
GTCTATGACGCCGCCGGCGCTGTTCAGCATCAGGTCGATATAGCCGCGCTTCGACTGCCAGTCGGTCTGCGAACGCGGCAGCTTCAGCAGATGGGGGACCTTCCGGCCGTCCCCGTCCACATGAACCAAAACCGGACCGGATCCCGCATCGTGCTGCATGTCGTAAAGATGGGCCCGGAACTGCACGATGGGGCTGAACATCGGGTGGGTGGGCACGTCGTCCACGCGTTCGCCGTTTATCCAGACACGCCGTCCGTCGCGGATCGAGTCGATGTATTCCTTACCGGTTCTGATCATCTTTTCTTCCGGCGTCGCATAAACCCGCTCAACTTCGGGCCGCGCGACGTCCTCTCCTTCTTCTGGACCTGCGGTTTGTTCGGCAAGCTGTTCATCCTGCCTGTCTCAATAGGTGGTCGGGCCGGCCGAAATCACATCGGCCTGCGGTGATGCGATCAATCTCGGTCGCGACCTCGGGTCAGGCCGCTGCCGTGATCGGCGCAACGCTGCAAAAGCGGCGGCCGGAATAGATCAGTGGTCCCCTGTCCGCCCCCGTCGAAACCGAAAGCACCCGGCCGTAAAGGACGCGGTGCGTGCCCATCGTCGCCTCTGCCAGCACCTGGCAGTCGAAGCTGGCGAAAGCCTTTGCGAGCCGGGGCGCCCCCGAGGCGCCCTGCACCAGCGACAGGCCGGCAAAGCGGTCGATGGCGTCGGTGCGGCTGGCAAAGCGTTCGGCCAGGCTGGCCTGGTCCTGGCCCAGCATGTTCACGCCAAAGCAGCCGTTCGCGACGATATCACGCCCTGCGCCGCTGCGGTCGTTCACGCAAACCAGAAGGATCGGCCCGGCGTCGTCTATGGAGACGGAGGTCACCGCCGAAACCGTCAATCCGCGCCGGCCCGCCGGCCCGTCGGTCGTCACCACCGACACGCCGGTGGCAAGGCCCGCCATGGCTGACAAATAGTCGTCGCACAGAGCCCGCATCGCCTCAGTTGGCATAGCCTGGGTCCTCGCGGTCGAGAATGCGCTTCATTTCCGCCAGATGGGCGAAGGCGCCATCGGAATAGGTTTCCCAGTCCTGCGCGGTGGCTTCCGCGATTTCGGGGGAAAGCACGGAAACCGGCTGGCCCGTGGCATAGGCCAGCATCAGAGTCCGGCAGGCGCGTTCCAGATGATACAACTCGTCGAATGCCTCGGCGACCGAATTCCCGATGACCAGAACGCCATGATTGCCCATCATCAGCACGCGCCGGTTGCCCAGAAGGTCCGCCAGCCGCAGTCCTTCGTCGAGGCTGTCGGCCATGCCGCTGAATCCCTTGTCGATGGCGATGCGGTTGAAAAATCGGGCCGAAGTCTGGTCGATGGGTTTGAGCTCGGGGTCGGCGAGGCAGGACAGGGCGGTCGCATAGGGCGAATGCACATGCAGGATGCAGCGCGCCTGCGGCAGTTTCGCGTGCATGGTGCCGTGGATGAACCAGGCGGTCGGGTCCGGCGCGTCGGGTCCTTCGGCAGTGGAGGCATCGTCGGCGTCGAGGTGCACCAGTTCACTGGCCCGCATCAGCGAGAAATGCTTCCACTTCGGGTTCATCAGGAACTTCTTGCCGTCGGCGGAAGTCGCGACGCTGAAATGGTTCGCGACCGCCTCGTGCCAGTCCAGACGGGCGATGATACGAAAAGCGGCGGCGAGGTCGATGCGAAGCTGGCGTTCAGTTTCGGGAAGGCCCGCAAGACTGTCGGGCGCGGACGCGGAAGACAGGATGGTCATGGAGTCCTCTTAAAGATCTGCTGTTGCGGGATCGCGGGCGCGATGGATGAAATCGTTTTGCTGTGGCGCGAACAGGCCCCAGATCTCGCGCAGGCGGGCGATGGGCGCATCGTCCCAGTCGACCCGCAGGTCGACCACCGGCCAGTCGAACCCGTCGCAGATCTTCAGCCCGGCAGAGCGGACGGGCGCGATCTCTCCACCCGCGGCCAGCCCTGCCTCAAGGCCGTGCAGCAAGCGTTGCGCGAACGGCGCCCCTGCTCCCGCTTCGTAGGCGGCCAACATCGCTGCCGTCACCCGATCCGACGCAAGGATGTTGCCCATGGCTACGACGCCCTTCCCTTCCGCGACGGAACAGGCCGGCAGCGCCCTTGCCCCGGAATGCCAGGCCGCACGGCCATAACGGTCGATCACCGCCACCTGTCGCCAGGCGGGATCGGGATCCCCGGCAAGCAGGATGTCGCGCACGCCGGCCGCCCCGAGGCCCTGACGCAGCAGCCTTATCCCTGCCGGTCCAAGTGCCGGATTGGTCAGGTTCTGGCTGGTGACCACGCCAAGAGGATCGGGCCAGGCGCAACGGCTGGCGACCGCGATGCTCGATGAACTGATCGCGACGCCGAAGGCGCCTGTTTCCGGGCAGCGGGCGGTGATCGAAAAGGTCATGCCGCCTCGCAGAAGTCGCGCGCGGTCAGGGCCAGCACCTTGGCCACCTCCTCCATTTCGCTGATCACGACGTAGGCGCCTTCCGGCCCGCCCAGGTGAGTGCCGCTGGCCGGGCCGTAGTTCAGGCAGGGAATGCCCGCGTCCCACAGCCAGGAGCTGTCGCAGGCCGAATAGACGCCCGGCAGAACCGCCCCGACGGTGCCGATCGGCTCGCCGCTGACCTTGGTGTAGTTGCGCGCGACCGTCTGGATGATCTCTTCCCCGGGCGGCACGTCGACCGCAGGCATGACCAGACGGCGACGGCCCTTGAAGAAATCCGGGGGCGGAATTTCGATATCGTAGACCAGTTGCGGATCGGCAGCCTTCAGCGGTTCCATGTGCCGCTCGATATCGGCCACGATGTCCGGGATGGTCTGACCGGGCAGGAAGTGCACATCGACGATGATGGTGCAGAGGTCCGGCACATAGGGTGCGTCATATAGGATGTAGCCATCGCCGCGTCCGCCGATTACCGCGCCGATATTGTGCCGCGGCAGTCCCGGCAAGGCAGGATTGAAAGGTGCCGAAAACTTCAGGGTGTCGAAATGTTCGATCACCGTCGCCATCTTGCGGATGGCATGGACGGTTCCGTCCATCTGGCTCATATGTCCCGATCGCCCGCGCACATGCAGCGCAAGATGCAGGATGCCGGCATGCATGGTGGCAAGATTTCCGCGCCCGAAGGGCTCGGTCAGAACCGCCGCATCGGTGCGGAAGCCGCGCTTCATCAGGTGATGTGTGCCCTCGCCACCCTGGGTTTCCCCCACGACGCAGGCCAGGACGATATCCCCCTTGAGCTGCTGGCCCGCCTTACGAAAGGCGTCCGCCGCGACGATCATGGTCGCAAGCCCGCCTTTCATGTTTTGCACGCCATGGCCGAACAGCTTGTCGCCGTCGACCCAGGGTTGCCAGGGGTCGCGCGTCCAGCCGCGCGTCATCGAGTTGATGTCGAGATGGGCGTTGAACATCAGGCTCCGCCCGCCGCCCTTGCCCTTGAGCGTGGCGATGGTCTGGAACCGGCCCGGTTCGACCTCGTCGAGTTCGACCTCGTAGCCGCGCTCGCCGAACCAGGTGGCGAGGTGGCGGGCGAGCGGCGTCTCCTCGCCCTTGAAGGTCGGGAACCTGACGAGATCGGTCGCGATGTCGATCAGGTCTTCGCGGCGGACGTAGTCGTCCAGGCTACGGGACATGGGGGAGGTTCCTTTTCATCGGTCGTGCGCCGTCACTCGTGGGCGGTGAGGCGGTTGAGGAGGCTGAGGCGACTCATGCCGAGCACCAGGGTGAGGGC
>JAATGA010000456.1 GCA_015654855.1 Rhodobacterales bacterium | reverse complement strand
TGCGGCGTGACGTGCTTTTTCAGAATGTTATACAGTAGCAATTCCCCCAGGCCGGTTTTTCCGGCCTGGTTTTTTCATTTGGAAACCAGCTTGAGAGCAGTGACCAAAGCATCCCTCCAGACGCCGTTGCAGCCTTCAGGGCAATCCTTCCAGGTCGCACCATTGTACCCATGGCCCTGTCGCTGGTCTTGAAGCGCGCTGTCAGTACCGTGACGTGATGGATCTCGCGCGGGCTTGGCGGGAGTTTGAACTATGCGTACCCTGACACGTTCCGAAGGGTCGTCACAACGGAATGACCGCTTGGTCTCGCATCACTACCATCGTGGCCGGGCTTTTGCTGCGACAAAGGCCGAGCAGCCGCTTTTAGGACACTGTATTGACCCGGCGGGATCTGCACAGGTTAAGGCGCTAATCTGAATGCCTCGGCTGGCGTGCGCATGGCAAACGCCTGATGAGGGCGGCGGTTGTTGCAGAAGCTGATCCAGTCGCCGATGGCGCGTGTTGCGTGCTAGATGCTGGAGAAGCGTTGGCGATGGACGCATTGCTCCTTCAGTGTCCGGATCACGCGTTCGACCATGCCATTCTGGCTAGCGGGCAGTGTGGGGTGATGAACTCCTGCTTCAGGTCATAACTGCGGACCAGCGCCGCGAACTTTCGGCTGGTAAAAACCAGGCCGTTGTCCGACCTCAGCAGAAACTCGCGGTTGATGCGACCCAAAGTGCCGAACCGGCTGATCAGCGCATGCTCCAATGCGCTGGCGGCGGTCACCGTCGGCGCCCTGATTGTACTGGTCGATCAGTCCGCAGACAGGAATGCTGGCGAAGTCGTTCAGCAGCGAGAATACCGCGTCACAGACATGCCCGCCGACATTTTCGAAATAGATGTCGATGCCATCGAGGCAAGCTGCTGCACCCGCGAGTTGTTGGGCTGGCATCTGTCGCGATCCGGCAAGGCCACGATTCCCGGCGACTTTTTGGGTTTGCGCAGCATTCTGTTCCGAATGTCAGACCTGAGCCTCGAGGCGCTGACGGAGATCAAAGCCTCCGAGGTCTTCGCACCGGATATCGTGTCCGGCTATCTGTTCGATTCGCAGAGAGATCTTGTTGGCTCCGTCGGACCGGGTTCGATCCATGCCTGGACCGAAATCTGTGTTCCCGGCGCGGGCTGGATCACTTTCGATTCCACCAACCGGAGTGTCGGCTCGAAGAACCTGATCCCGGTAGCCGTGGCCCGCGACCTGCGCCAGATCGTGCTTGTCACGGGCAAGCTTCACCGGCAACAGCGGCGCGCTCATGGAAACGGTCGTCAATGTCGCTGTCACTGCGAGGAATTCCGAATAGCCGATCCTCGGGCAGGCGCTCTCCACAACTGCCTTGAGGGCGATCACATCAACAGGGCCGGCAGATGGATCCGGAGACGATGCATTGCGCCGTCCAGCGGCACACGCATGTCATTGCTCTCCGCATGCATGGATCCCTCCGGCGCAAGACCACCCTGTGTCACGCGGATATCAACCGCGGTGCCCGCGACACATACCCTTGCCGAAAAGCCCGGCCAATAGGCAGGCAGGCACGGTGTGATCCGCAGATGGTCGCCCTCGCGCCGGATACCCAGAATGCCCTCTACCGCAGCGCGATACATCCAGGCCGCAGATCCGGTGTACCATGTCCAGCCGCCCCTTCCCTCATGCGGGGCAACCGAATAGACATCCGCCGCCACGACATAGGGTTCGACCTTGTATCGTCCGGCATCTTCCACTGTCAGCGCATGGTTGATCGGATTCAGCATCGCGAATAGCCGCGCCGCACCGTCGCCATCGCGCAGCTTCGCCCGCGCCAGCACCGCCCACATCGCCGCATGGCTGTATTGACCACCATTTTCACGCAGGCCCGGCGGATAGCCCGCGATATAGCCGGGATCGGGGCCGAAGCCGGGGGCCGCATTGTCAAAGGGCGGCGTGAACAGCAGCGCGATGCCCGGATCCACGCGGATCAGATGCCGCTCGACCGAGGCCATGGCGGTCGTGGCACGGGCCTGATCAGCCTGTCCAGAGAGCACCGCCCAGCTTTGCGCAATGGAATCAATCTGGCAGGTGGATCCGGACGCGGTTCCGATCCAGGTGCCGTCATCGAAGGTCGCCCGGCGATACCATGCGCCATCCCAGGCCTCGCGCTCCAGCGCAGCGCGCAAGGATTCCGAATGGGCCTGCCAGTGCGCCGCGCGGGCGGGGTCGCGACTCTGTGCCAGCGGGATGAAGCGGCTCAGCGTGTCCAGTAGCAGCCACCCCAGCCAGACACTTTCGCCGCGTCCGCCCTCACCCATCCGGTTCATGCCGTCATTCCAGTCGCCGGTGCCGATCAGCGGCAGGCCAAGCGCGCCAGTCAGCGCAATGGCGCGGTCGAGGCCAAGCGCGCAATGCCGGAACAGCGATGCCTGCGCGCCGCCGGTTCCGGGCAGGAAGAAGGCGTCATGCTGCCCCGGCGACAGAACGGGGCCGTCAAGAAACGGGACCGGCGCCTCGAGCACATCCAGATCTCCAGTCACCGCAAGATATTCGGCGGTGGCAAAGGCCAGCCAGACACTGTCATCCGAGATCCGGGTGCGCACCCCTTCACCTGAATGCGGCAGCCACCAGTGCTGCACGTCGCCTTCGGGGAATTGCCGCCCCGCAGCGGCCAGCAGATGGGCGCGCACCCGCCCGGGTTGGGTCAGGGTCAGCGCCATACCATCCTGCAACTGGTCACGGAACCCATAGGCCCCACTGGCCTGATAGAATCCGGCCCGCGCCTGCACCCGGCAAGCCAGCGCCTGGTATTGCAGCCAGCCATTCACCATGATGTCCATGGCGCGTTCGGGCGTCTCGATCCGCACGCTGCCCAGCACCTCCTGCCAATGCGCCACGACCCCAGCCAGCACGGCATCGGGGTCGGTGACCCGCAGCCGGGTAATCAGGACACGCGCCGCTTCGGCTGAAGGGGTCTGACCGAGGGTATGGTCGATGGTGATGCTGGCGCCAGGGGCCAGCATCACCATGCGGCTCAGTGCCAGACAAGGATCGAGACCAGCGCCGGTCTTCCCAGACAGCGGCGCTCCCCCGCTCAGCGCCAGCGGCGCGGAAAGATCGCCGCCCTGCCCCAGAAACGAGGTCCGCTCGGTGGTGAACCCGGTCTGCGTCCCTGCCAGATCCGCAAAAACCACGCGGTCGGGAAAGGCGATGTTCCACGGATTGCGGACAAAGACCGCGCCGGTCTCGGCATCCTGTTCGGTGGTCAGGAACGCGGCCGAGCTTGCGCGCGACACGCCCATCACCGGCTCGGCATAGCTGAACACCGTCAGGCGGCGGGGCCGGTCCGTCAGGTTGCGCAGGGTTAGCCGCGAGATTTTCACCGGATCCTGCAGCGGCACGAACTGCACCAGATCGAACCCGATGCCGCCCGCCCGGTGCTGGAACCGGCTGTAGCCAAAGCCATGCCGCGCGATATGCCGCCCGGCATCACGCCCGGAACGGCGCAAGGGCCGGGCGGTGGGCGAATACACCTCGCCCGTTGCGTCGTCACGGATATAGAACGCCTCGCCCGTCGGATCGGAAACCGGATCATTCGACCAGGGCGTCAGCCGGTTCTCGCGGCTGTTCTCGGCCCAGGTGCTGGTGCTGCCGCTGGCCGAGACATGGAAGCCAAAGCCGTCATTGGCGATGACATTGATCCACGGTGCCGGGGTTGGAACGCCGTCTTCAAGAACCGTGACATATTCCCGGCCCCCCATGGCAAAGCCGCCGATGCCGTTGAAAAACTCCAGATCAGGCAGCGGCTCGGGCGGGGTTGCCACCGCCGCAGGCACAGGGGCCGGGCGGGGCACCGCCTCCGCATCTGTGATCAGATCATCAGCGAGGATGGCCGCGATCTGTTCGCCAAGGCTGCCCCGCCGTGCCACCAGAGCCACCCGCGCCAGCGCGATCAGCTGTGCCCGCGCCGCTGCCGAGATCAGATCGGCGCGCAGGGCATGGATCTGACCTCCGCCACCCCCCGCATCCGGGGTGCGGCTGCCGCGCAGGGCCGCCTCGATCGCCGATTGCAGCCCCTGCACATAGGATACCGGATGCTCATTCAGGATAACCAGATCCACCGCCAGCCGTTTGCCGCGCCAGTATTCCTGCGCCAGCAGCATTTCCTGTACTCGCGCCACATCGGCAAGATTGTCGATGCGCAAAAGCACGATGGGCCGGTCACCCGAGATCCCCATCGGCCATAGCGCCGATTGCTTACCTGCGCCCTGAGCAATCAGATCGGGCCGGGCGCGAAAGCGCGGATCGGTGTAAAGGATCGGGCCAATCAGCCGCTGGAAGCCCGCCGCCTGCAGCGGGGTCGCGCCCAGATGGCGTAATTGCACCTGCGCCTGTGTCCAGGCCAGGGTCTTGGCGCGGTCAAAGGCGCTACGGTCATGATGGCGGTCGATCAGATCCAGAAGGGCGGCACGCGTCGGGGCGGCCACGGTCCAGAAAGCCAGCCGCGCGGTGCCACCCGCCGGGATCCTGACCCGCTGGCGCAGGGCGAAGACCGGATCAAGAACGGTGCCGATGCCGCCCGCCAGCCTGCCCCCCCGCTCCAGGGCCTGCGCCGAGCAAAGGTCATTGTCACGCCCGATAAAGGCGGCACGGTCGGTCTCATATTCCAGCGCCGCCGAAGGCTCGCCCTCGACCACCACGAAATGCCCGGCCCAGACAAGGGGATCATCGGGCGCACGCGGCCTGCGCGTGGCGATGAGCGCACCGAACTCAGGCAGATATTCGGTCTGGATGAACATCTTGGCAAAAGCCGGATGCGCCTGATCGGCGGCGGGCGTGGTCAGAACCAGTTCGGCATAGGAGGTCAGCTCGACCTCGCGCGGGCGGCGGGAGGTCGAGCTGACCGAAACCCTGCGCACCTCGGCATCGTCCTCGCCCGAGACCAGCACATCCATCACCGTCGACAAAGTGCCATTGCGGTGGCTGATCGCGGCGCGATCTTCAAAAAAATGCACCTCGCGCTGATCCGCGACCACAGCCGCTCCGACCGGAGAAAGGCGACCGTCCGACAGGTCGCGCAGCCAGATCTGAGTGCCACCGGTATCGCGGGTCGGATCGGCCTGCCAGCGCGTCAGGGCGATGTCGCCCCGAAGGCTGTAGCCCCCGCCGGTCGCGGTCAGCATCACCGCATGGCGCCCGTTCGACAGAATATGGCTGACCGGCGGACCTTGCGGCGCGCCCTCGATCAGCGCCATGCGCTGGATGTCCAGCGCGACCGAGCCGTCGGGGACAACAACAGCCTCGGGGCGCGGGATGACGGCTGGAATGTCGCGCGGAATGCGTTCCTGCAACAACAGCTCGGCGGCCCGGATCATCGGCTCGGCATGGAAATGCGTCCGCATCCTGCCTTCGTGCAGAACATTTGCGATGGCGACGATGGTCATGCCCTGATGATGCGCCATATAGCTGCGCACCACCGCAACTGTGTCGCCTTCGGGAAGCCGAGAGGGCGTGAAATCCAGCGCCTCGTAAAAGCCATAGCGGCCGCGACCGCCCGCAGCTTCGATAGCGGCATAGTTGCGATGCGCCGCATCCGGGGCGAACATCGCCGCCAGCCCCGTCGCATAGGGCGCCACCACCAGATCGGTGGCCAGCCCGCGCTTCAAACCCATACCCGGGATGCCGAAGGTGGAATATTGATAGTTCATGTCCAGATCACGGGCGTTGAAGCCGGATTCCGATATCCCCCACGGTACGTCGCGCCTGCGGCCATAGGTGCGCTGCCCGGCCACGACCTGGCGGCTGGTCTGGTCGAGGAGGCTGCCCGCAGGCTCTTCCATGACAAGCGCCGGCATCAAATATTCGAACATCGAACCCGACCACGACACCAGCACCGATCCGCCGCGCGCCGGCGTGGCCGCGCGACCCAGTCGGAACCAGTGGCGCACCGGCACATCGCCCTTGGCGATGGCGAACAGGCTGGCCAGCCGCGCCTCGGAGGCCAGAAGATCATAGCAACTCTCGTCGAGGGCATTGTCGTCGCGCGACCAGCCGATCGACAGAAGCTTGCGGTCGGGATCGAAGAGGAAGGCGAAATCCATCGCGATGGCCATGGCCCGTGCCTGCGCGGCCAGCGCAAGCAGGCGCGGCGGCAGTGCTTCGGGATCATAGGGATGGGTATTGCGGGCGCATTGGTCGCACAGGGCCTGCAGCCACTCGCAAGCAATTCCCGACAACTGATCGTTCGCCAAAGCTCCCTTTGTCTTTACGGCCAGACGGAGGATGGCAGACCAGGAAATGTTTCCGCCGGGCGCAAGGATCGCCGCCTCCAACGCGTCCAGAGCCGCCGTGGTCCGACCGCCGTCTTCCCCTATTGACTGACGCGCGAGGTGCAGCGTGTCGAGGAGGCCTGCCCGTTGGATGCCGTTGTCCGGCAAGCCATCATCCGTTGCCCAGGCGTCGCAGGCATTTGCGAGCGCAATCAGGTGCCCCGCCAGATTGCCGCTGTCGACCGAAGAGACATAGGCCGGATTGAGAACCTGGCCATCCGCCGTCCCATACCAGTTGTAGAAATGTCCCTTGTGTTTGGGCAGCGCCTGCATCGTCGCAAGCGTCGCCTCCATCCTCTCGGTGGCCTCAGCCGTTCCGATCCAGCCGAAATCGCGCGCGGCCACACAGGACAGCAGGTAAAGGCCCATATTGGTGGGCGAGGTGCGCGCGGCAGTCAGCGGCACCGGGATTTCCTGATGGTTGTCAGGCGGCAGATGGCTGTGTTCCACCGTCACGAAGGTCTCGAAGTAGCGCCAGGTCGTGCGGGCAATCAACCGCAGGTCACGCGCAGCATCGGGGGAAAGAGTGACCTGATGCGGGCTGGCGGAGGGGCGGCTGATCCGCAATGCGATGAACGGCGCACAAAGCCACAAGGCCGCGAAAGGTAGCGCCAGAGAGGCAGAAGAGGGAGCCAGCGCCACGGCACCAGCCGCCAGAAAAACACCGAACCCCATCCCGCCGGCCATGAAGCGTGACAGGCCCCAAGGCCCGGGCCGCGCCCCACCCGAGGCTTGCGCCGCCGTGGTCCATTCCAGCAGATGGCGGTGAGAGACACCGGTTCGCCAGAGGCTGCGCATCACCGCATCCATCATGCGCCAGGCGGTATCGGCGAGGAAGGTCACGGCCAGCCCGACCCGCAAACCTGTCATACCCAGATCGCCCGCCGACTGGCGCAGCTGGCTGGCAAGGTGCAGCCCGGCCCGGCGCGGGATCGCCCCCAGGATCGCGGGCCAGACCACCGGCAGTGCCAGCGCCGCCAGAAGCAGCGCCGTGGCCGTCAGCGCCGCGCCCGCGGGCAGCAGCCATCCCAGCGTCAGCGCCGCCAGCATCGCAGGCGCCATCAGCGAGCGGCGCAGCGTATCCGCCATCTTGACCCGGCCCAGCATCGGCACACCGGGGGCGAAAAGCCAGCGCAACAGCTGCCAGTCGCCGCGGGTCCAGCGATGCTGGCGGCGGGCGGCGATGTCGGTGCGGCCCGGAAAGGCCTCGACCAGTTCCACATCCGAGGCCAGACCCGCGCGGGCAAAGATGCCTTCCAGCAGGTCATGGCTCAGAAGGGTATTGTCGGGCACGCGGCCCTGCATCGCAGCCTCGAAGGCGTCGATGTCATAGATGCCCTTACCGGTGAAAGACCCCTCGCCGAACAGATCCTGCCACAGGTCGGAGGCGGCCGAGGCATAGGGATCCATGCCGCCAGGACCGGCGCTTGCCATGTGGTAAAGCGTGGCTGGGGCACCCGGCTCCAGCGCCGGGGTGACGCGCGGCTGCAGGATGCCATAACCGCTGGTCACACGCCGCGCCGTTGCGTCGAACACCGGGCGGTTCAGCGGATGGGCAATCTTGCCGATCAGGCGTGCTGCAGTGTCACGCGGCATCCGGGTGTCGGCGTCCAGCGTGATGACATAGCGCACATCGGCAGGAACGGTCGGCACCCGTCCGTCGGCCGCGCGAAAGCCGGTATCCGTTGCCCCGCGCAGCAGGCGGTTCAGCTCATGCAGCTTGCCGCGCTTGCGCTCCCACCCCATCCAGACACCCTCGGACGCGTTGTATCGCCGGGGGCGGTGCAGATGCAGGAAGCGCGGACCCGCCGGGCCCGGCGGGTGGCGGCGGTTCAGGGCGGCGATGCCTGCTTCCGCCTCTGTCAGCAGCGCCGCATCTTCAGGCATGACCTCATACGGGGCATCCACATTGTCGGTCAGCAGGATGAAGGTCAGATCGCCCCCGGCCCCGGACAGATGATGGACCTCCAGCGCGTCGATCTGGTCTTTCAGATCCTTGCTGCCGGTGACCAGAACCGGCACGGCAACGACCGTGCGCAGATGCAATGGCACTCCGGCCCGCAGATCAAGGCCCGGCAGCAGTGTCGCCCCGACACCGGCACCCACCATCCGGTCCGCCAGCATCACCGCGACGCCGCTGGCTGGCAGCGCCATCGCCAGCAGCCAAGCCAGCCCGATGCCACCGTCCACGACCCAAAACGCGCAAAGCCCCAGCAGGCCCAGCGTCAACGCGCAGATCGCGCCGAGATATCCCCGCAAACCCGCTGCAATCCCCCAGCGACGAAAGCGCAGGCGGACGGGGAGGCGAAAGCCGATCTGCCGCTCGAACGCCGGTCGTCCGGCGGCGATCAGCGACCAGCCCGGATCGGCCCGTGCATCTCCGAGCGGCTGTGCCTCAGTGCTGGCACGCGCCTGATCCACAACGGCAGTCTCGCTGAGCGGGCTGTCGCGCGACAGATCCTCGACGGCGCTGCGGTAGAGGTTGCGGCTGGGAAAATCCATCGCGGCATAGCCGGGATGTTCCCGCAGCCCCGCCTCGACCAGACTGACGCTTTCAAAGAGATCGGCCCAATCGGTGGCCGAGATGCTGCGCATCGCCGTGACCACATTACGCAAAGTGACGTTCGAGGCACCCTGCCGCTCCTGCGCATGGCGCACAACTGTATCGATGGTAGTCCCTTGGGCGGTCAGCCGTTCTTCCAGCCAGCCAAGCGCGGGATTGGTGCGCGGATCCCGGTCGCGCAGGCGTTTGGCGAGCTGCGCCGCGAACACCTCGGACAGCGGTCCCTGCCCGCGCCGCGCCACCTCGGACAGCAGCGCCGCATGGGCTTGACCGGGAGCACAGATCCGGTCGGCCAGGCTGTCGGCCTCGGCCCGGTCGGCCCGGCCCTGCGTCATCTGGTCCGCCAGCCGCCGCAGGTTCTCGATCAGCACGATGCGCAGGGTGATGGCCACCGCCCACAACTCGCCGATCGTCAGCGGCTGAACGGTCTGATAGGCCACCAGAAACCGGCGCAGCGCCTTGGGGTCGAAATGGCTGTCGGTATGGGCAACAAACGCCCAGGCAATGCCGAAGACGCGCGGATAGCCCGCGAAAGGGCCTGCTGCCAGCTTCGGCAGCAGCTGGTAGTATCCATCGGGCAGGTCGGTGCGGATCTCGCGGATCTGCGCCTCGACCAGATGGTAATTGTCCAGCAGCCAGTTCGCGGCTGGCACCACATCGCGCCCGGTCGCCATCTCTTTGGCGCTGGCCCGCCAAGCGGCGAGCAAAGCCCTGGCATTGTCGTCAAGCCTGCGGCGCAGCGGTGGCATCCTGCGGCGGTGCGGCGCGACCGATTGCGCGGCAGCCAACGTCAGCGCGTGCTGCTCCAGCCGCTCGACACTGAAGAGTTCCGCCCGGACAGGCGCAGTATCCGACCACAGACCAGCCGGGGCGAACGGCTTGCCACCTGTGCCGGGGTCAGTTCCGATCGTCATTTCCTCCCTTCCGGCCAAATTCCGCAGCGGGGCGACGGCAGAGAGGAGGCGACGGATCAAACCTTTTTCTTCTTTTGCCCAGCCGCAGTGTTCCCCGAGGCGGTCAGAGCGCCCTTTTCGAACAGCGGCGCCGCGACGGGGGCGACTTTGACCTGCTTCGGTTTCTTTGCTTCGCGGTTACCGCGTTTGTTTTCCTTGGCCACGAGATTATCCTTTTGATGATCCGGCCTTGGGGCTCGGATATGAGGTTCACTCCCTGCAAATGGCAAAAGCCGCAGGGTCGGGTCAGAACCGGCAATCGAAACCACCCCAAGACGAAGGGGTGCCGACAATTTCGGGGTAACAAGGCAAAAAGGGTCGGGCGGAGGTTTCTCGACGCGGGACCCTGTGTCGTCAGAATAAGATGGGGCCGGATCGCGCTAAAAGCAAGGGCGGCCGAAAGTAGACCGGATATCGCTGCGTCACGCTGCCGCCTTCGCGGTCCTGTGGACCATTGGCGGCGGGACCTGTGCGGCAAGCACGGGATGTCGGAAGGCACGTTTTATGCCTGGAAGGCGAAGTATTCCGGGATGACGGTGTCCGAGGCTAAACGGCTGAAGGTGCTCGAGGACGAGAACGCCAAGCTGATGGTCAGTAAGCGGTGTATAGACCCTATGTTTCAATAAAATAAGGGTTCTGCGACGATCCTACCAGTTAGCCAGGAGGCTGGATATGTCGGATACCGAAGCGCAGGGACCGGTCGTGGTCTCGGGCATTCCCGTGCCACGGAAGGCCAACGGACGTCACATGTGGCCAGACGAACTCAAGACCGAGGCGGCGCGCCGTGTTCTGGCCGGCGAGACCGTTGCAGCCATCGCCCGTGATATCCAGGCAAACGAGTCCCTCGTCGGAAAGTGGCTGCGTGACCACAAGAACGCCACGAGCGCCCCCGGTGATACCACGCATCCGTGCAGGTAGTAACCGCACCGCCCGAGCGTACGAGCGGGTGCCAATCCACGAACGGCGCTGCCTCATGCGATCTTCATCTTGGAGACGTCCGCATTACCGTGACCCCGGACTATCCGATGGCCCGGCTCGCTGACTTGCTCCGCGCGGTGAGGGCATCGCTGTGATTATCCCGGCTGGAAATTTCCGTGTTTACATTTCAACCGAAGCCATAGACTTCCGCAAGGGCAAGGATGGCCTGGCTGGGCACATCAAAGCGACCTTTGATCTTGATCCCTTTTCGGGCGCGACCTTCGTGTTTCGCTCCCGCCATGCCAGCAAGCTGAAGATGCTTGTCT
This sequence comes from Rhodobacterales bacterium, assembly GCA_015654855.1. Classification (GTDB taxonomy): domain Bacteria; phylum Pseudomonadota; class Alphaproteobacteria; order Rhodobacterales; family Rhodobacteraceae; genus JAATGA01. The sequence continues at coordinate 2,647 of JAATGA010000456.1, read as the reverse complement.
GGGACGGCACCGGCTTGGTGTTGGTATCAAAACGAATGTCCGGAAAGCGGTTCATCTGGCCAAAACCTCAATCCGGCCCACTCGTGCTGACCAAGGTGCAATTGGACGCGCTGTTCGAAGGTGCTGACTGGCGCCAGGTTCAAGCAGTCGCCGCCGCTCCAAAACCTGAATTCATCTGATCCATCCTCCCCATGGATGCTGCCGGGCCCACGCATGGGCGTGGCGTCGAATTGATCTGTCGGAAAGTCCTACATGAACAAGCTCCCCATCCTGCATACACCGTTCCAAGATCCGAAGATGACGAAAGAAGCCATCGTAGAGCGTTTGCGGCTGCATGCCAGCTGCACTGACGGAAGCATCCGATCCAGCTCTGCATCTTGTCCGAAGTGCCCTGACCGATGCGGCAGATGATGTCGCTGCAGCAGCGGATCTTCTGATGCTGCTTTGCTTGGCGGGCACAGGCATGGGCCAAGCTCAGGGTGCTGCCATAGCTCGCGGAGCCATGATTGCCCATGACCATCTGGAAGCCGTGCGCGCGCTGATCCAGCAGGCACGCGATGAATTGCGACCGCCGAGCCATACAGCGGTATCTGATCCAGATGGAACAATGCCATGAATTCAGATGATAATCACGAAGCGCTTCGCGCTGAGGTCCAAGCGGCACTCGACCGCGCTGATCTTGATCCAACGGAGGGAGATCTCGCGATGGCACCCTTTCTGGACCGGTGGGAGGTGGTCCGGGACCCATTTGACTTTACGATCATGCTGGGGCGTGTGACCGGCCATCCCACCCTGCGCGGCCCCGCCATCCGGACCTCCCCGCTGATGCGGCTGAATGCTCAGGCCGGCTGGGCAAGAACGTTTTCCAGATTCTATCGCCTTGGGATGCCGCTGTCGAAAGTTGATCCTGACAGCCGGGCTACCTTTCTGGCCGCTGCCGCAACTAAAGGCTTCGGTCCCTTTCCGAGAGGTGACTTTGTTGATTTTTGGACGCGCGCTTCAGGGCCTTGGGATGGGGGCATTCCTCTGGGGATTGCAATGCTGCACGACCTCCTTCCACGAGAGCGGATGGGCAGTGCCGTCGCTCTCGTCAGTGCAACGCTTGAGGGCACCCGCGATGTAGGGTTTGCACTCGACGATTATGACGAAGAGGGGGCGAAAGAGCCTTCGAGAGGCAAGCGCCCCAGGAAAAAACCGAAGGACATCGAACCGACTGTCGTCCACCACTACCCGCAGGATCGCAATTGCACCTGCTGCGGGAACGAAATGCCGTCGATCAACTCCTGGACCGGCACGCGGACCGGTTATTTCTGGGCGGTCTGCCGGGATGAGCGGAACTGGAACCCTAACGCGGAACCGGCAGTGATCTATCACTATGCCCCATTTCGCCCGGCGTCGTTGCGGAGGGGCTCCTGGATGGCGCAGCTATCCGCTTCCTTACTTCGGATGGCTACGCAGGGTATAATCGTCTGTTCAAGGGCAATGGTGCCAATGATGGGCTGGAGTCAGCACGGTGTTGGGCCCACGCTCGGCGTAACTTCTATGAAGCATATCTCGCAACGAAAAGCCCTCTCGCGAACAAGATCGTTCAGCTGATCCGTAAGATGTATGCTGTCGAGAAGGCCGCGCGAGGCCTTCCTCCTTCGGAACGCGAAAAGCTGCGGGCAGAGAAATCGCTTCCTGTTTTGACCGAGATCCGTGCCGAACTCATCAAGAAGGCGCCCAAGGCGGATGGCCTGCTGAAAAAGGCGATCAACTACATCCTGAAGGCCTTCGAATCGCTGCAGCATTTCATGCTTCGATGGCCGGCTTGAAATTGACAATAACCCCGTAGAGCGCTGTATTCGCGGAATTGCGCTGACCAAGAAGAACTCCCTTTTCATCGGCAAACACGAGGCAGGAAAAGTCTGGGCGATCTACTACAGCCTGATCGAAAGTGCGCGCCTCAACAGGATCAACCCCCGCAGTTATCTGAACTGGGTGGTGAACGAGATCGAGACGAATAAGGGCGACGTCGACTAGCACAAACTTCTGCCCTGGCACTGCCCTGTCGGGCGCATCGAGGGCTGATCCCAACACCCTCGCCAAAATGGCGAGGGCAGCCTGACCCAGAATTTCACTCCAGCCGGAATCCGATAGGGGGTTCCGGCCACACGGCGTTGCGGTTATTTGCTTCCGGGATCACCATACCTGCGGATCTGACATCCAGATCTATGGTGCGCCCCAGCAGGCCGTGCCCCTATCAGAGTTGCCCTTCTTGCCAATCATGAAAAGCGGGACGCCGCCTGCGAGGTCACAGTAAACTTCTGCTGTGTGAGATCCAGGGGGGGTTCCTGGAAGTGCAGCTTCCACGTGATGACATTGGTCGGCCGTGAACATCGGCCAACCGGTTAGGACCCCGGCACCCGGCTATGCATCCGTCGCAGCCTACGATGCTTTCGGCGTCTTGTCGTTGGACACGACCTGACTTGGCAGTTCGGCCCCAGGCCGAATCGCATCGCGCATCGCCCCCCCAGAATCTGTCAGCCGAGCCGCGCTAGGTTACCTTGTCCGGGCGAATGGGGGTGATTTCGGAGGCCTATGCACCGCTTACGATGGTCACGCCGCCCTGACCCGCACCGGGTTTGCCGGATGCCGATTGTCGTTA
>JAATGA010000398.1 GCA_015654855.1 Rhodobacterales bacterium | reverse complement strand
CGGCGGCGGGTCCGAGGGCGGCGCGGCATCTGCCCCGCGCAGGTAGAACGGCGCGGGACGGGGGGCCGCGGCGGCATCGTCGCCGCCGGCGACCAGCGCGATGGCCTCCGCCAGCGGGCGCGCAAGGGCGGCCATCGGCCAGCCGTAGCGCTCGGCGTAAAGCGGTGCCAAGTCGCCGACCAGCAGCCGCGGCCGGTTCGGGGATGCGCCTTCCGGCAGGTCCCCCGCCGGGATCAGCGCCGCCGAAGCGGGCATTCCGTCGGTGAAGGCCTGGGCATAGGCCTGATCGCGCCGCGCATCCATCACGGCCAGCACCGGCCCCGGATGGCCGAAGGCCAGCGCCCGCAGCGTCGTCACCCCGATCGCAGGCCGTCCGAGCGCGAGCGCAAGCCCTCGCGCCGCCGCGACGGCGATCCGCACCCCAGTGAAATTCCCCGGCCCGGTCCCGACCGCCAGCGTATCCAGGTCGTGCCAGCCGGCGCCACCCTCGCCCAGGACATCCTCGATCAGCGGCAGCAGGCGCTCGGCCTGGCCCTTGTCCATCGCCTCGACGCGCGAGGCGACCAACTGGCCGCCGCAGACCAAAGCGGCCGCGCAATGCGCGGCCGATGTGTCGAAGCCGAGGATCAGCCTTCCGCCCATATCCGTGGTGCCTGTCGGCTTACGCCGCGACGGGCCGGACCTCGGTCACTTCGGGGATGTAATGGCGCAGCAGGTTCTCGATCCCCATCTTCAGCGTCAGGGTCGAGGAGGGGCAGCCGGCGCAGGCGCCCTGCATATGCAGGTAAACCACGCCCCGGTCGAAGCCGTGGAAGGTGATGTCGCCGCCATCCTGGGCCACCGCCGGACGGACGCGGGTGTCGAGCAGCTCCTTGATCTGCTGCACGATCTCGCTGTCCTCACCGCTGTGGTTGGCGGCATGGCCGTCGCCAGAGCGTTCGCCCTCGATCACCGGGGCACCGGACTGGAAATGCTCCATGATCGCGCCGAGGATCGCGGGCTTGATATGTTCCCAGGCAACGAGGTCGGATTTCGTCACGGTGACGAAGTCGGTGCCGAAGAACACGCCGGCCACCCCGTCGACATCGAAGATGCGCCGGGCCAGCGGCGATTTCACCGCCGCCTCGGCCGAGGGGAAATCGGCGGTGCCGAGATCCAGCACGGTCTGGCCGGGCAGGAACTTCAGCGTGGCGGGGTTCGGGGTGGATTCGGTCTGGATGAACATCGCAAGCCTCCGGGGGTCACTCAGCGATATGCGCCTTGCCCCGGGGAAAGTCAAGTTTTGGAACCATTCCAAAGTGTGATGCGCAAAAGCCCGATTGCCGCGCAGATGAGGCGGGTATCCATATCGGGAGGAAGCGGGTCTTGCGCCGGGCGGTTCAAATGCCCCCGACCGCGCGTCCGGCGACGGCACCACCCTGCGAGGCATGGGGATTGGCCCGCTTTCCCTTCCTCTCGATCTGACTTCTTCTGCGGCGGGGGGGCGCGCCGGACCCGCTTATTCGTAGCAATAGACGGGAACCACCGCGCCCGCCATCTCGTCCCGCAGGCCATCGCCCAGGTCGAAGGGCGCGGCGACCGGAGCGGGCAGGGTGATGCCGCTGCGGTCGAGGAAACCCGCGATCTCCGCCGGGGGGGTGGCGAAGTTCATGTTCTGCGGCAGAGTCCCCGTCGCCTCCAGCACCGCGAGGTCGTCGAGGCGCGAGACGACGACGCCCACCACCTCGCCCCGCCGGTTGACCAGCGGTCCGCCCTAGTTTCCGGGCTGGATCGGGGCCGAGACCATCATCCGGTCCTTCTGCAACCCGGCGAGCGCGCTGACATTGCCCCCGGTGACGGTCAGCCCCTGCTCCATCAGCCCCAGATAGGGGTAGCCGAGCGCGAAGACCTCTTCCCCCAGCCGGGCCTTGTGCTCGGGCTGGATCGAGAGCCACCGGTCGCGGGCGGCGGAGGAATCGACGGCCAGCACCGCGAGGTCGAGCTGTTTGTCGGTGGCGCGCAGGCGGACCGGCGTGCCATCGGCCAAAGCGATGCGGCGGCAGGTGGCGGTGACGTGATCGGCGGTCAGCAGCGTCTCCGGTCCGATGAAGAATCCGGTGCCGGAACTGTCGGGGGCGCCGGCGGCCTCCGGCGGCGCCTCTGCCGGGGCGCGGGCCTCGGGTGCGGGGCGGGGCGCGGGTTGCGGCGTGCCGGCCTGTCCGGGAAAGGGGCTGCGTCCGGGCCGGCCGACCGGCCCCTCGTCCGGGGCGACAGCGCCCCCGCCGAACCCTTTGCCACCCGGCCGGCCGAGCGGCGCATCGCCCCGATCCGACAGTAAGGGCGCCTCCTCCAGCACACCGGCGAGGATGCCGGTCTGCGGCAGGCCGAAGTCGTCCGACTG